>JAUIAA010000168.1 GCA_030425715.1 Bacteroidia bacterium
AAATTACTATCCTATGAGTCGCATGAAATTACCTTAATCGATCAAGATAAAGATCGTTTGATTTTTGCAGATACTAGATTAGATATCAAAACACTGCAAAAAAATGCCACTTCAATATCAGCGCTTCAAGATGCAAATATTTCCCAAACGGACTTACTTATTGCAGTAACATCTTCTGAAGCAACCAATATTACTATTTGTGTAATTTCAAAAAAATTAGGGGCAAAAAAAACCATTGCACGTATTAGTAATTCTGAATTTACTGAAAATAAAGACTTATTAAATTTTACCGATTTAGGTATAGACGAATTGATTTCTACCGAAGAACTTGCCAAAAATGAGATAAAATTATTGCTCGAAAAAGCTGCCTTTAACGACTCTCATGAGTTCGAAGAAGGAAAACTAACCATGGTAGGTATTTCTATATCTAAAAATGCACCCTTTATTGGCATGAGCGTAAAAGAAGCTGCCTATAGTTTTAAAGGAATCAATTTTATGCCTATAGCGATTAAGAGAAACGCATCTAGCGAAACCATTATTCCTAGAGGAGATACCCTTTTTAAAAGTGGCGACCAGGCTTATTTTATTACCTTAGCGGAAGGAGTTCATGAGCTTAACAAACTTTCAGCAACCAGTAATAACCCAATTAAAAATGTAATGATTTTAGGCGGTAGTAAAATCGCCGAAAAAACTGCTATAGAACTGTGTAGTAATAAATTAGAAATAAAATTAATTGAAAGAAATAAAGCTAGAGCGATTGAATTAGCCGATAAATTACCCAATGCCTTAGTTGTTTATGGAGATGGCAGAGATGTAGAGCTTTTAGAAGAAGAAAATGTTAGTGAAATGGATGCTGTAATAGCAGTTACAGGCCGTTCAGAAACCAATATCATGTCTTGTTTAGTAGCTAAATCTAAAGGGGTAAAACGCACCATTGCTTTGGTTCAAAATGTAGATTATTTTAATTTGAGTAAAAATATTGGTATCGATACATTAATCAATAAAAAGTTATTGGCTGCCAATAGTATTTTTAGATATATTAGAAAAGGAGAAGTGGTTGAAATGACCATTTTAAATAATATAAATGCTGAAATTTTAGAGTTTATAGTACCTGAAAATGCAAAAATTACGAGAAAAAAAATAAAAGATTTAAACTTTCCGAGAAGCGCAATTATTGGAGGCGTAATTCGTGATAATGTAGGTATTATTGCCTTGGGTGATTTTCAAATTCAAACCAACGATAAAGTTGTGGTTTGCTGTTTTCCTAAAACGATCGCCAAAGTAGAGAAATTCTTCAACTAAACGCTAAAAATGAAAAAGCTTAATGTTAAAATAATTCTCCAAATGATGGGATTTTTACTCCTGTTCAATGGAGCATTTATGCTTTTTTCGGCAATTATTAGTTGGTATTACCAAGATGGTGCTGCAAGGGGCATTATTTATGCAGGGCTTTTAACGATGTTGATAGGTGGAATTTTACAATTTGCCACCAAAGGCTTTAAAAAAACTATAAAAAAAAGAGAAGGTTATTTAGTGGTAACTCTAGGTTGGATAACCATGTCATTATCAGGAGCTCTTCCTTATATCTTTACAGATGCCATTCCATCTTTTACCAATGCTTTTTTCGAAACCATGTCGGGCTATACCACTACTGGTGCCTCTATTTTAAACGATATAGAAAGCCTACCCAAAAGTGTACTTTTTTGGCGTAGTACAACGCATTGGATTGGAGGTATGGGAATTATAGTTTTGGCTATTGCCATCCTTCCACTACTGGGTATTGGAGGCATGCAGTTATTTGCTGCAGAAGCTCCAGGACCATCTTCCGATAAATTACATCCTAGAATTACCGATACCGCAAAAAGATTGTGGTTTTTGTATTTTGGGTTGACTGTTGTTGAAGCTATTTTGTTAAAATTTGCTGGTATGGGCTATTTCGATGCCATCAATCATGCTATGAGTACGTTATCTACTGGTGGATTTTCTACAAAAAATGCAAGTGTTGCGTATTGGAATGACCAACCATTGATACAGTATATTATTTCCTTCTTTATGTTTGTGGCTGGAACAAACTTTGTACTTAGCTATTTTGCTGTTAAAGGAAAGTTTAGCAAATATTTACACGACGAAGAGTTTAAATATTATTTTTTAACCGTTGTTGGACTAACCCTTATTACTACTATTATTGTTTTTAATTATGCCGAGGTAAGTCAGGCAGCGACAGAAATTCAAAAAATAGCACATCCCCAAATATATGGTGAGCTGGAAAGCTCATTTAGGCACGCTCTTTTTCAAGTGCTTGCGGTAATAACTACTACTGGATTTGTTTCGGCAGATTTTACCATATGGTCTCCCTTTTTAACCGTCATGTTTTTTATTATGATGTTTTTTGGGGCTTCAGCTGGATCAACTTCTGGTGGTGTAAAATTTGTTAGGCTAATTATTATGGTAAAAAATGGGTTTTTAGAGCTAAAAAGAACCATACACCCCAATGCCATTATCTTAGTGCGTTTTAGTAATAAATCTGTAACTAGAGGCATTGTATTTAACATCTTAGCATTCTTTGTTTTATACCTAATCATATTTGTAATTGGCGCACTAGTTTTTAGCTTTTTAGGCATTGATTTTATGACCTCCTTAGGAGCAACTGCTTCTTCTTTAGGTAATGTTGGTCCAGCTTTTGGCGATTTAAGTCCAGTAAACAATTATGGTATTCTTCCCCCTTTTGCAAAATGGTGGTCGGCTTTTTTAATGCTTTTAGGTAGATTAGAATTATTTACTGTATTGATAATTTTTACGCCTTATTTTTGGAAAAATAATTAATTTATTAAAAAATTGAAGCTAAAACCATAGAAGTAAAAATATTCAAAAATTTACTTCTTAAAATTAGCACTCAAATGATTAACTTGCAGTCCTATTTTGAATAAAATAACCATGCAAGATAACACGCCATATATTCCTAAAAACAAAATAAGAATTGTAACTGCTGCTTCCCTTTTTGATGGGCATGATGCTGCTATAAATATCATGCGAAGAATCATCCAAGCAACTGGTGTAGAAGTAATACATTTAGGTCATGACAGAAGTGTAGAAGAAGTAGTAAATACTGCCATACAAGAAGATGCCAATGCCATTGCAATGACTTCCTATCAAGGTGGGCATAATGAGTATTTTAAATACATGTATGATTTATTGCAAGAAAAAGGTGCTCCTCAAATAAAAATATTTGGTGGCGGTGGTGGCGTAATACTTCCTGAAGAAATCAATGATTTAATGGATTATGGCATTACCAAAATATATTCTCCAGATGACGGTAGAAAAATGGGCTTACAAGGGATGATTAACGATATGGTTAAAAATTGTGATTTTAACCCTGCTGAGGATAAACTAGTTGAAGATAATTTAGCGAAAAAAATTGAGAACAATGATGTAAACACTCTTGCAAGGTTAATTACATATGCCGAAAATAACCACACAGAATTTACTAAAGTTTTTTCAAAAATTAAAACAAAGTCAAATGCAACCCCAATTTTAGGAATCACAGGTACGGGTGGAGCTGGTAAATCTTCATTGGTAGATGAATTGGTACGACGGTTTTTAAGTGATTTTACCAATAAAAAAATTGCAATTGTTTCGGTAGACCCATCCAAAAGAAAAACGGGCGGCGCACTTTTAGGAGATAGAATTAGAATGAATTCGATCAATAACAATCGTGTTTTTATGCGTTCATTGGCTACTCGTCAATCTAATTTAGCCTTATCAAAACACGTAAGCGATGCGCTTGCTATTTTAAAAGCTGCTAGCTTTGATTTGATTGTTTTAGAAACTTCTGGTATTGGACAATCGGACACTGAAATTTTAGACCATTCCGATGTTTCACTATATGTTATGACTCCAGAATATGGTGCTGCAACCCAGTTGGAAAAGATTGATATGATTGATTTTGCCAATGTAATTGCCTTAAATAAATTTGACAAAAAAGGAGCCTTAGATGCCCTTCGCGATGTAAAAAAACAATACCAAAGAAACCATAATTTATGGGAAACGGATCCCAACGAAATGCCAGTTTTTGGAACCATCGCATCTCAATTTAACGATCCGGGCACTAACAATTTGTATCGTTTTATTATTCAAGAAATTAAAAATAAAACCAACGCTAATCTTGAAAGTTCATTCGAATTGAGTGATGCAATGAGTGAAAAGCAATTTATTATCCCTCCAAAAAGAACGCGTTATCTTTCAGAAATTTCTGAAAATAATATTGCCTATGATGATTTGTGTAGAGACCAAAGTAACATTGCGCAAAAATTGTTTGGAATTTTTAAAACCATCGAAACCATTGCAGAAAAAGACATAAAATTAGATGAAAATGGGATTGATAAAGATGTATTGAACCACATTGCTGCAGAAAATAAAGATTTTATTGTTTTACTTTTAAATCAATTTTCAAAAATTAAGAAAGATTTAAATCCTTACAACTGGGAAATTATTCAAAATTTCAATGCAAAAAAACAACGCTACCAAAACGAGGTTTTTACTTTTAAAGTAAGAGATAAAGAGATAAATATCAAAACACACTCTACGTCGCTTTCTCAAATTCAAATTCCTAAAATAGCCTTACCTAAATACGAAGCTTGGGGAGACATTTTATTTTGGAGTTTACAAGAAAATGTCCCTGGAGAATTTCCATTTACTGCGGGTATCTACCCCTTTAAAAGAACTGGTGAAGATCCAACCCGTATGTTTGCTGGTGAAGGTGGCCCAGAACGAACCAATCGCAGATTTCATTATGTAAGTTTAAATTCTGATGCAAAACGTCTATCTACTGCCTTTGATAGTGTTACCCTTTACGGGAATGACCCCGATTTACGTCCAGATATTTACGGTAAAATTGGAAATGCTGGAGTTTCCATCTGCTGTTTAGACGATGCAAAAAAATTGTATTCTGGATTTGAATTAACCAATCCCATGACTTCGGTTTCTATGACTATTAATGGCCCTGCACCCATGCTTTTAGGCTTTTTTATGAATGCTGCCATTGACCAAGAATGTGAAAAATATATCAAAGCTCATGGTTTGGAAAAAGAAATTCAGCAAAAAATTGAAAAAATTTATAAATCTAAAAAAATAACCAGACCCAGTTACCAAGGCGATTTACCCGAAGGGAATAACGGTCTAGGGTTATTTTTGTTGGGAGTAACAGGCGATACCGTTTTGCCAAAAGAGGTTTATCAAAAAATAAAAAAAGAAACCATTGCCAAAGTTAGAGGTACCGTACAAGCAGATATTTTAAAAGAAGATCAAGCCCAAAACACTTGTATTTTCTCTACAGAA
>JAUIAA010000169.1 GCA_030425715.1 Bacteroidia bacterium
AATTCTGGCTGCTATAAATTCTATCAGCACTAAAAACTATTTACAAACGAACAGAGAAGACTATTTTAATATACCTAAAAACGACAGAAAATTATTCGATTTAAAAATTACCAACCTAAGTTTTCAATACCTTAATCAAACCTTTAAAGTGGATGTGGGCATCAACCATATAGAAAAAGACAATCAAGAACACAACCAATTTTTCTATATTGGTAAAATTCAAGAAATTGGCGATTTATCTACTTATTACGGTTACGAAAACCTTGATGCGAACAACCTACAATACCAAGTGGGGCAAACCTACCCAAAAATTATTTCCAATACAGAAGAGTTGGCTAAATTTGATTTTGCCGATTTATTAAAAAGAGGATACACCTCAATAGCTTTAGATCAAATAGATCCTCAAATGAAATATTCTGATTACCCAATAAATATTATTTCCACCAAAAACATGGAAATTGTTTTACAAACCAAGCCAAGTGCACCAATAAAATTAGGCAATAATGCAAGCTTTTTGTTAAGAGATAACAATGGAGTTCAATATGCCATTATCAATGGATTTGTATACAACTTACAAACCAACACCAATCATATTAAAAATGGGTTGGTAAAATAAAATGACCCAGTTTGCGAAATTTTAGAATCGTCATAAAGTTCTTACTATTACTTGTACCCTTTTCTTTTTTTGGTCAAGTTTATCAAGGAAAGGTTGTGGATGAAGATAACTATTATGAATTAAATAATGTATCTATTCAATCTATAGAACATAAAGAAATTCATACGATTACCAATAGTTTAGGCGAATTTACACTTACAAAACCTGGCAAATATTCTTTTTCTAAAAAAGGATTTATTAGCGATACACTAATTATATCCACTAAAAAGTTTATTGTTATTGTCTTAAAAAAGATTCCTGAAAATTTAGCAGAAATTACCATCACTACTTCTAATTTACCCACCAAGTTAAAATCGTACGACGGTGGTATTACTATAGTGAATAAATCAGAAATAAACCTACAAAATAATACGAACATCGCTCCTATACTAAATGCCATTCCGGGGGTACTTATGCAACAAGGCACTTTAAATACCAATCGAATAACCATACGAGGCATAGGTTCTAGAACTCCTTTTGGTACCAGCAAAATTAGAGCATATTACCAAGATATTCCATTAACCAACGGCTCCGGAGAATCTACCATGGAAGATTTAGAATTAAATGCTATTGGTAAAATGGAAGTACAAAAAGGACCTTCCTCAAGTGCCTTTGGTGCAGGACTGGGAGGTAATATTCATTGGATTCCAGATGCCGTACAGTTGGGCTTGGGTAACCAAACTAACACTGCCAATATGATTTATTCCAATACCAAAAAAGACGGTTATAGAGATAACAATCAATTGGACAAGCAAGTATTTACAGCTGCTTCACAACATTTTATCAATAATAAAAATGATCTTAATTTTATAGTAGGTATGGTACAATCTAAAGCATATATCCCTAGTTCTTTAGATTACGATACTTACATAAATAGCCCTAAATCGGCAGCCTATACTTGGGCAAGTGCAAAAGGAAATGAAGACTATAAAAAGGGTTTATTTGGAATCTCGTGGAAACATCTTTACAACAATAAATTAGAACAACATACTAGTGTTTTTTACACTTATGTGGAAAATGATGAAGATAGACCATTCAATATACTTGCCGAAAAAACCAATGCTATAGGTATTCGTTCCAGACTTATTTCTAATACGCAAATACTGCAAAAAGAAACACAATGGACATTAGGGTTTGAATTTTTTAATGATTTAAAGGACTTCCAAACCTTTGAAAATCTATACCAGGACTTCCCCCCAGGTACTGGAAGTGTATCAGGAAAACAGTTGTCAAATTTTAGTGAAAACAGAAAATATTTCAATTTGTTTTTCGATAGCAAGATTACCATTTTTCCAAAAACCAAATTACATTTGGGGTTGAATTGGAATAAAACCAAATACGATTTAAAAGATCAGTTTTATCAAGGAATTTTAAGTGCCTCTGGTCATTATAGTTTTGATGGAATTATTTCTCCAAAAATTGGAATTACTTACCAAACTTCATCACAAACCATGGTATATGCCACTGCAAGTCATGGCTTTTCGCCACCCAGTTTAGAAGAAACTTTACTCCCTAATGGTCAAATTAATACAAATATAAAACCAGAAACAGGTTGGAATTTAGAGATTGGGAGTCGAGGTAACCTATTTCAAAATGTATTATTTTACGATATTGCTTTATACCAAATGCAAGTAAAAAATCAGCTGGTTGCCAGACGAATTAACAATGATGAATTTGTTGGCGTCAATGCTGGAAAAACAGATTTTTTAGGCGCAGAAGCAGCACTGAATTTTTCCATTTACAAAACAAGTTTTTTTAAAGTCTTTTTGCGTAATGCAATCAATTACTATAACTTCAAATTCAAAGAATTTATAGATTTAAACCAAGATTTTTCTGGAAATGATCTGACAGGGATGCCTAAATTTACCTATAACTTTACTCTCGATACACAATCTACAAAAGGGCTTTACGGTAATATTAATTACTATTTTGTTGGTAAAATTCCAGTGAACGATGCAAATTCAGTTTATACAAAAAAATACCAGCTTCTCCATGCTAAAATTGGTTATCGTAAAAACTTTTCTTCACAATTCCAGGCAGATATATTTACAGGAATCAATAATATTTTAAATGAAAAATATGCGGCTATGCTACAAATCAATGCAAGTAGTTTTGGCAACAATGCTCCACGATATTACTATCCTGGTGAACCCACAAACTATTACTTAGGAGCAAATTTTAGTTATACCTTTTAGATTTTCGTATTTTTACCTTTCTATTCATTTTTAAAATCTCTTTTTATGAAATTTCTATCCATTTACTGCCTACCATTCCTACTCCTTTTTTCTTTTTGTCAAGAAAACACCACCGTAGAATCCATTTCTCAAGCCAATGATAAATATGATGTGGTAACCGTGGTAGATGGCTTGACCATACCTTGGGGGATGGCTTTCTTACCAGATGGATCCATGCTGATTAGTGAACAAGAAGGAAAATTGATACACTTTAAAGATGGTAAAAAGAATTTTGTGGATTATATACCTAAGCTTTTTTATAAAAATCAAGGTGGCCTTTTAGATATAGAACTACATCCGAAATATACACAAAATGGCTGGATTTATTTTACCTATTCTGGCAATACTGAAAATGATGGAAATGGTGGAAACACTATAGTAATGAGAGCAAAGCTAGAAAATAACAAACTGGTGCATCAAGAAGTTTTATACAAAGCTACCCCAAATACTACAAGTGGAAACCACTTTGGATCAAGACTTGAATTTGACAATGATGGATATTTGTATTTCTCTATTGGAGATAGACATAAACGCGACGAGAACCCCCAAGATATCACCAAAGATGGTGGTAAGGTTTACAGAATTCACGACGATGGGAAAATTCCAACCGACAATCCATTTTACAATGAACCCAACGCTAAAAAAGCAATTTACTCTTATGGTCATCGAAACCCTCAAGGAATGACGAAGCATCCCGTTACAGGAAAAATTTGGACACATGAACATGGTCCAAAAGGAGGAGATGAAATCAATATTATCGAAGCTGGAAAAAATTATGGTTGGCCAAAAATAACTTACGGCATCAACTATGGTGGTACAAAAATTACAGACGACACTTCACTTCCAGGTATGGAGCAACCTTTACATTATTGGGTGCCTTCTATTGCCCCTAGTGGAATGGCATTTGTAACTAGTGACAAATACCCTGCCTGGAAAGGGAATTTATTGGTAGGTTCACTAAAATTTAAGTACTTAGATAACTGCACCTTAGAAGGTAATAAAGTAGTGAAAGAAGAAAAATTATTGGAAAATTTAGGTAGAATTAGAAATGTACGACAAGCACCAGATGGCTTTATTTATGTGGCAGTTGAAAACCTAGGAATTGTAAAAATTGTACCAAAATAATGGATTGTTTAAAATAATACAAACTGTTTAATAATCGTTATTTAACTTCAAATTAGCAATCAAATTGTTAATCTTAGTTATCTTTGCATTTCATCAAAATAAATTTACCACATGTCTAAAAAAGTAATCCTAATTATTCTCGATGGATGGGGAGAAACGCAAAACTCTAAAGTTTCTGCAATTGCCCAAGCCAAAACTCCTTTTTTCGATTCATTGATGCAAAATTATAGTCATGCAAGCTTAAGAACAGATGGCTTACATGTTGGCTTGCCAGAGGGGCAAATGGGTAACTCAGAAGTTGGGCATATGAATTTAGGAGCCGGAAGGATTGTTTTTCAAGATTTTGTAAAAATAAATAACGCTGTTGCGGATGGATCTATCGCCACCGAAAAAGCAATGGTTGACGCCTTTACTGATGCAAAAGAAAATAACAAAAATATACACTTTTTGGGCTTGGTTTCTGATGGTGGAATCCATTCACATAATAGCCACTTAAAAGGTTTGCTAAAATCTGCAAATGACTTTGGTTTAGAAAATGTTTTTGTTCATGCTTTTACCGATGGTAGAGATTGTGATCCTAAATCTGGTAAAGGTTTTATCCAAGACATTGAAAATTACATGGATAAAACTACAGGTAAATTAGCCTCTATATGTGGTAGGTATTATGCCATGGATAGAGACCAACGTTGGGAGCGGGTAAAAAAATCTTATGATGTTTTGGTTAATGGCATTGGAGAAAAGTCTACCAATGCTGAGACAAGCATCCAAAAAAGTTATGACGCCAATATTACCGACGAGTTTATCCAACCCATTGTAATGACAGATGAACAAGGAGCCCCAAGAGCGACTATCCAAGCAGAAGATGTTGTGGTGTTTTTTAATTTTAGAACAGACCGAGGTAGGCAATTAACCCGAGTTTTAACCCAAGAAAATTTTCCTGATTTTGGTATGAATACTTTACCGTTGCATTTTGTTACCATGACCAGTTATGACCATAATTTTAAAAATATTGACGTAGTATATCCTAAAGATGATTTAAAGGAAACTTTAGGAGAAGTACTTGAAAAAAACAATAAAAAACAAATTAGAATTGCCGAAACTGAGAAATACCCCCACGTAACTTTCTTCTTTTCTGGTGGTCGTGAAAAAGAATTTAAAGGCGAAAAGCGTTTACTTTGCCCATCGCCAAAAGTTGCCACCTACGATTTGAAACCAGAAATGAGTGCCTTTGATATACAAAATGCCATTATACCTGAATTGGAAAAAAAAGAAGCCGATTTTATTTGTTTAAACTTTGCCAATACAGATATGGTA
>JAUIAA010000001.1 GCA_030425715.1 Bacteroidia bacterium
GTAACAATGCCTATAATTTATTGCGGCTTAAAGCTAAAACTGAAAGTAACTGAATATTAAAAAGTAAAAGCAGTTGGGGAAAAATAGAGCTTTTTTATCCACAACAAAATCATAGCCTAAAACGTTGTGTAACATTATTTGAAATTTGATAAATGAGAAACTTTATTGCATTTTTAATGTTTTTTTTTGTAATTATTAGTTGCTCTTCGAGTAAACAAATACTAACAAATTCAGATAAAATTGAGAACAAGAAAATCATCTTTATTTTTGAAAGGAATAATGATTTTATTCCACTAGAAAAAAAAGGAGACCATATTGGAAACTCAAAAACACCGACTAACAGTAGGGTATTTGAGAAAACAATTATAGATATTGCAAATGAAACAAATTTGGATTTAATTTATCAAGAACAATACGTATTTCCATCCGATTCTGTTATTCCAATAATAGTTTCAATTGATAAAATTGAATGGGAATGGAGCACCTTTTCGGCAGTTATGAACACATCTTTAATATATAAATCACCCTTAGATACAATAAAAATAACTGGTTCAAACAGAAATTATTTGTTTGGAACTAAAAAAAGAAACCTATATCAATCTATGAAAAATGGAAACTACTTATTTTTAACTTTTATGCAAAATAAGCAATCTAATTATTCAATATCAGAAGAATGAAAAAATCAAAAAATATATAACGTTACACAACAATGCCTATAATTTATTGTGGTTTTTGTAATAAATTTGAAGTAACTGAATATTAAAAAATAAGAGCAGTTGGGGAAAAATAGAGCTTTTTTATCCACAACAAAATCATAGCCTAAAAACGTTGGCGGTAATTAAGCAAAATGAAACAATGAAACAACTACACCTTGCATTAATCACAATATTGGCGTTATCATTAAGTTCTTGTGTTCAGCATCAAGAGAAGGAATTGAAAGATTCTAAAGAAACCTTTGGTCCCAGAATTATTGCAATTAATTATGATAGTTTATATCATTTGGAAGAACCGCCAGCTTACGAGCCTTTTCCAATGTATGGAGCTTTTTTATTTGGAGTAGCAACCCAAAACGTACCAATGGTATATGACACAAAACTCTCTCTTCCTGAAAACATCAAAAAATCAACAGATGTTATTTATAAAGAAACTGATGGATTATCACTCGGTTTGGATATATACTCAAATAAAACTGATAAATCATCGAACCCACTAATACTAATAATTCATGGTGGTTATTGGAAAGCAGGTGATAAAGGAGAGTTCTATACGCAGCGTGCTATAGAATTTGTTGAAATGGGTTACACCGTTGCATCAATAAATTATCGGTTATCAACAAATCACAAATTTCCAGCCAACATCGAAGACTTAAGAGATGGCATTTTATTCTTAGTCGAACATGCAGAGGAGTATAATATAGATGCTAGTCAAATTATGACTTATGGCATATCTGCTGGTGGTCATCTAGCGGCTTTTATAGCACTAGCTGCTAACTCTGATAGAGAATATGTAAAGGGTTTAAATCCATCTTCATTTAAAGGCGCAATTTCATTGTATGGAATACATGATATGAGTTTGACTATTCAAAGAGAGCATCCCTTTACTGAATTATATATTGGAACATCTTATGATTTAGACACTACCAATTATATTGATGCTTCAACAACCCAACATGTAGACCAAAATGACCCACCGATTTTATTAATACATGGTTCGCTTGATGGTTCTGTATCTGTAAAAAATTCTGATAATTTAGCACAAGTACTAGAATCAAAAAAAGTCCCCTATGTCTATGACAGAATTGAAGGATGGCCTCATGTGATGGATTTTTTCTCGCCAATTGGAGAAAGAACACTCTGGCAAATGCATGATTTTCTTCAAGAATATATGCCTTCCGAAGAATTAAAAAATAAAAAATGAATAACTACCGCCAACAACGTGTATAATTCATTGCTGTTTATAGCCTACTTACGAAAGTCCTCGCGGACTTTCTATCTGTGATTTATTTGCTAACTTTAGTGCTTAAACCACGTAACGAAATCATACACAAACACGTTCTATGACAAAACATTTTAAAGCTTCTACCTTAAACGAATGAAAGAACTATTAACCTACGTAAATCAAATTAGTCCTATTAAGGAAGTTACATTTAAGGAATTGAAAAAACGCTTTAAACCTTTACAACTTAATAAAAACGATTTTTTTGTCAGAGAAAGTGAATATGCACAACAAATAGGATTCTTAAAAAAAGGAATAATTAGAGCATTTTTTGTAAATCAAGAAGGAAAAGAATATACCAAACAATTTTTTGTAGGTTCTTCCATAATTGGTGCTTACAATTCTTTACTAACAAAACAACCAAACAAGATAGCACAACAAGCCCTAACTGATTGTGAAATTCTTGTTGCCGATTATAGAGAAATGGAAAATCTCTATACTAAATTTCACGATTTAGAAAGATTGGGTAGAAAAATTGCCGAATTTTATTTTTTAGAAAAAGAACAAAAAGAAATAGAAATGGCTCTATTAGATGCTGACAAAAGATACTTAATTATGCGACAAAGATTTCCATCAATTGAAACTATGATTCCACAATATTACATTGCTTCATATTTAGGCGTATCACCAACTCAATTAAGTCGAATTCGAAAAAAGTTGAAAAATTCCTAATTTTAATTACATATGTAAATGTAACAAAACAGAAAAGCATTTTCCTTTGCATTGAATATTATTTTAAACATCGCCTTTTTTAGAGGCTTGTTTAAATTTTAAAATAGTCATTGTATGAACCGGATTTTATTTTTTTTATCAATCATAATTTTTTCCATTTTTTTAGGAAGTCAAATTACAGAAGGACTTTTATTAGTTCCATATTGGAAATCGTTATCTAAAACAGAATTTTATGAATATTATTCTAAATTTGGTCCACTAATAGGCAGGTTTTATACCATTCTAACTATTATCGCTACATTGATTCCAATAAGTATTAGCGTTTATTGTTTTTTCAACAAACTTCGTGCTTTAAAATATTCAGCTGTATCATCTTTTTTTGCTTTTCTAATCATTACAATTTTTTATATCTATTTTAAAGGTACGAATCAACAATTCTATGGAGCTTCTTTTGATGTAAATCAATTAAAATCTGTATTGAAAGGATGGGAGTTTATGCATTGGTTAAGAGTCCTTTTTGAAATAATTTCTTTAGTTTTTCTAATCATAACCCTTAATATTCTTGATAAAAAAAAGGAAACAATAGATACTTAATTTAATACTCAAAAAACATCCAACAACTATGAAACATTTTTATATGTTATTTTTATTGATTTTAGGTTTTACTACTCATGGGCAATCAATTATAGGGCAATGGGAAACCTTTGATGATGAAACCAAAGAGAAAAAAGCAGTTATTGAAATTTATGAAAGTAATAACCTTTTTTTTGCGAAAATAGTTAAAAGCTATGTTAGCGAAAAAAATGCTGTTTGTGAAACTTGTAATGGTACTAGGAAAGGAAAACCAATAATTGGCTTAATCATTATTGAAAATCTAAAAAAAGATGGAGACGAATTTAATGACGGAAATATTATTGACCCAGAAAATGGAAAAACTTACAAGTGTTATTTAGAATTAATGGATCATAGTAAATTGAAAGTACGGGGTTATCTTGGGCTTTCTCTTTTCGGAAGAACTCAATATTGGCTTAGAAGGGAATAATAACGGCATTGAGTATCCTTGTATAATTAATTACTAATACTCACCTACTTACTAAAGTTCGTGATTTATTTGCTAACTTTAGTACTTAAACCACGCAACGAATACATAGCCAAGACCCTTGACAACAAACTGAAACAGAATATGGAAACAAAAAGAATAGTACCAAGTATCAGTTCAATAAAATTTGATGTGCCACATGTGTTATATCCCTACTTCTTTCTTAAAGAGTCTACAAAATGTTAAGAATAGTTATAAGCTAATTTATAAGCCATATCTGGTTAATTCTAGGTAGGAACTTTCAGCCCTATATACGAGTCTAAAGCTTAGCCTTGGCACCAATTAAACAGAAAAATATGTATCTTTAAAGAAAAAATCATGGCAATATTCAATTTAAAAATTAATGGTAAAGAAAAACCAGTAGATGTCGATCCTGCTACTCCTATTCTTTGGGTATTGAGAGATCACCTCAAAATGGTAGGAACCAAATATGGCTGCGGTATTGCACAATGTGGTGCCTGTACCATTCACCTTGATGGAGTTGCAATACGTTCTTGCACCCTACCCATTCAGGCCGTTGGCAACAAATCTATTACTACTATTGAAGGATTATCAGAAAAAGGTGATCACCCAGTTCAACAAGCTTGGTTAGAGCACGATGTACCACAATGTGGGTACTGTCAGGCAGGTCAAATGATGAGCGCAGCTTCGTTGTTAAATGAAAATCCAAATCCAAATGATAAAGATATTGATGCCGCTATGCAAGGAAATATTTGCCGTTGTGGTACCTATATTAGAATTAAATCTGCTATCAAAACAGCGTCTAAATTAAGCTAATAGTATATGCATCTTTAAGATTACTTTTTTCTTTTTAAAAATTAAATACCATGACTTTAATAAAAACAACATATAATCGGCGATCATTTTTAAAATCTTCAGCTATTGCAGGTGGAGGCTTATTGATCGGTTTTAATTGGTTTGCTTCTTGTGAGCCCATTAAAAAGGAAGAAATTCTCAATTTACCTGAAGAGTGGTTTGATATCAATTCTTACCTAAAAATTGGCAATAACGGTGTGGTAACCATCTATTCGCCCAACCCTGAATTTGGGCAAAATGTAAAAACTTCCATGCCAATGATAGTTGCCGAAGAATTAGATATTGATTGGAAAAATGTTATTGTAGAACAAGCTGCTTACAGCCCTGAGCAATTTCCTGGGGCACCATTTGGGCAATTTTCTGGCGGTAGTAGAGGTATTATGATGAAATGGAAACCATTACGTACTGCAGGAGCATCCGCCAAACATATGCTAAAAAAAGCTGCCGCTAAATCTTGGCAAGTTCCTGTGGAAGAAATAACTACTGCTAAAGGTGTTTTACATCATAAAGTGAGTGGTAAATCAGCAGGCTATGGCGAGATGGCATCTGCTGCCGCTAAGCTATCTATACCCGAAGAGGTGAAACTAAAAGCACCTAAGGATTATAAAGTCATCGGTCATTCAAAAAAAAATGTTGATGGTTTAAAAATTGTTACCGGAAAACCAATGTTTGGTGTGGATTATCAAATGGAAGGCATGTTCATTGCTATGCCTATACACCCTCCAGCGTTTGGGATGACTTTGGAGTCTATTGACAATTCCGCAGAAATTGAAAGCATGCCAGGTATTAAAGCTGTATTTGCAGTACAAACCTATGTAGACAGTTATAAAAAAGCCTATTTTGACACAAATGCATTTCCAGAAATAATTGCCGTGGTAGGCAATTCTACATGGGAGGTTATGCAGGCAAAAAAAGAAATTAAAGCCAAATGGAAACCCATAAAAAGTAGTACCATTACAGTGAACCAATTTGGTCGAGATGTTAAGGTGCATACCCCTGCTGGATTAGAAAATACCTCAAATCACAATCAGCAAATGAATACCTTAATGTCTAATAAAATGAAAGTGGTTCGCAAGGATGGTAATCCTGAAAAAGCTTTCAAGGAGGCGTCTAAAATTATTGAAAGAAACTACTCTGCTCCTTATCTGGCACATAACTGTATGGAGCCCATGAACTTTTTTGCTGATGTAAAAGAAAACCAAGCTCATGTAGCAGGACCACTTCAAGGACCAGGACTTATTACGCCTACTTTAGCCGCATCTTTAGGAATTCCTGAAGAAAATATCCGTACAGAAATGACCAGAATGGGCGGTGGTTTTGGTCGTAGAGCATATTCACATTACGTAGTAGAGGCTGCACTAATTTCTCAAAAAGTTAAGGCTCCTATAAAATTGATGTATAGCCGTGAAGACGATATGACCAATGGGATTTATCGCCCTACTTATCAAGCAACATATCGAGCTGCTATAGATGAAAACAACAACTTAACAGCCATACATATAAAAGCTGGAGGTATACCCGAAAGTCCTTTATTTGCAAATCGTTTTCCAGCAGGTTCTGTGGACCATTATTTGGCAGAAGAATTTGCCATAGATTCAAATATTACAACAGGCGCATTTCGTGCACCACGCTCTAATTTTATGGCTGGAGCAGAGCAATCTTTTTTAGATGAAATTGCTGAAACTTTAGGTAAAGACCCTATTAATTTTAGGTTAGATTTATTAAAACGAGCAAAAGAAAACCCAGTTGGAGAAACCAATGAATATGATGCTGAACGCTATGCAGGTGTATTGAAATTAGTTAAAGAAAAATCTAGTTGGGGTAATAACGATGCCAACCTCCATAGAGGAGTCTCTGCATATTTTTGTCATAACTCTTATGCCGCACATGTTTTGGATTTGACTATAGTAGATGGTAAACCTATTGTTCAAAAAGTTACCTGTGCTATTGACTGCGGTATAGTAATTAACCCAGATGCAGCAACCAATATGGCAGAAGGTGGAATAACCGACGGTATAGGTAATGCATTGTATGGTGAAATGACTTTTAAAGATGGTATACCTCAAAAAAACAACTTTCACCAATATAAAATGATTCGTATGGGTGACGCCCCAAAAGAAATTGAAGTACATTTTGTGCAAAATGAAATTGACCCAACCGGATTAGGTGAACCTCCTTTTCCTCCTATTTTTGGAGCTGTTGCCAATGCCATGTATAAAGCTACTGGCAAAAGAAAATACCATCAACCATTTTTAAAAAGTAATGATATACTTGGATAAAATAATTGATTGGTGTGTAATTCACTAAAATAAAATATAAAAATTCACTTGGAGTAAGTTTGTAGAAAAGAAGGGCTGTAAGTTATTGTAGTATATTAAATATTCGGTAAATGAATAATACATTTTTAAAACAATTCAGCTATTTATTTTTAATAGGGTGCAGTTTTATACAGGTAGGAGCAAGTTTATTTGCAATAAGTGTAAATGTGTCAACATTGGTAAAAGCACCACCTGCATCACTTGCCATGGTTCAAGGATCTTACGTATTCGATCCTAGTGTTTTTTGGGATAATTTTCCAAATTTCATGTTAGTAGTGGTCATCCTTACTCTTATTCTAAATTGGAAAACACCACTTCGAAAATGGATAATTTGGGGAAGTGTAGTTTATCTTATTTCTGGCATAATCGCTGTATTTATTCTAGAACCTGTACAAACAGAATTTTTATCTTCGGAATATGCGAATATTATAGATCCTGTATTAAAAGAACAAGGTATACTATGGCGTAATGTTAGTTTATGCTTTTTAGGAGTATCCATACTTAGTGGACTTGTGTTTATACTTGGATATATAAAGGTTCAATTGATGAAAACCTCAAATTAATACACATGCCAATCTCGATAAGCGATGAAAATTAAGATTGATATCACTCAAAATATTATTCAACAGTTTCAAAAGCAAATGAGCTTTGAGGGTCAAGAAGTCAATCCCAAATATGGGGGTGGCCAAATGAAAATGGTAACATTTCCAGATGGTTTGGAGTTTTATTATTATACAACCCCTGGCTATACGGTTCCTATAGAAATGATTTCCAAAAACCCTCCTGATAGTGAATGGTATCTCATCCATATAAATTTAGGGGGCGACCAACAAAACAAAAAAATTAAATCGGAGTCGATTACTTTTCACAACCATTCACCTGCGGGAGCTTTGACCTATTGCCCGGGTCTATCTATAACTACTCATTTTCCTGTTGGTCATAAAGGAGAGTTGGCGTCACTGCGGTTTCCAAAAGCACTATTGCTATCTTACTTTGAAAAAAATATATTAGATCAAGGTAAATCTATCATTTTTGAACATTTGGATTTTCAAACGGAGCAACAACTTAGAAAAGCTATCAACCATCAAGATAATAAACTAAAATGCCACGGTCTTGCATTGGAAGTACTAAGTACATTATTGCAAAAAATGGCACTTCATAATCCTATTTCTAAAAAGGTTTACTTACACGGTAATGATACTAATATGCTTTTTAAAGCGGCTTCGGCGCTAAGAAATCCTTTGACCGAAAAACTTCCATCAGTAAATGAATTGGCCGAAATGGCGCATATGAGCCCTACTAAATTTAAAACATCCTTTAGGTTATTATTTGGTAGTGCTCCAAAGCAGTATCACCACAAAATAAAAATGGAATATGCCCGAGATGCCTTATTAAATGGCGCAAAAACACCTACCGATCTGAGTTACGACTTAGGTTATTCACATCCATCTAATTTTACATCTGCCTATAAAACTTTTTTTAATCGACTCCCTTCTGAAGAGTTGGCAATAGCTTAATTTGTGTCTTCTAGCACTAACAGTCTGACGTTTATCACTAAAGTTATTGCAATATTCTTACTACTTTTAATTTATCTAAATCAACTAAATCATGGCATTTGAACAAAAACCTTATTCTGATATCGAATTAAAAACTGGTGGACTTTTTTTGGCAATAGGAGCATTAATTACTTTGGTTAGCATCTTACTAGAAATCAATGCTGGCTGGGCATCGTTTTCAGTAGACATAGAAAGAACTGATTATGATGCGGGTCTATTCCTATTCAAAAACTGGCCTACCATGAAATCTATTTGGAGTTTTGCCTTATTTGGAAATGTTATTCTTGCCATCGCAGCTCTTTTATTGCAAAAAAATTCTAGAAAGATTGGAATTTTTCCCGAAAGTATATTTTGGCATATCTATTTTATTGGTAATTTGTTACTTATCCTATCCTTTGGGCTCTGCCTTGGAAGCTATTACCCAGCACTTGAAGTTTTAGAGCAACAACCAGCAATGTTTAGTGCCGTTAGAGGAGCACCATTATATCTGTTTAATCTTGGTGCAGTAAGTGGGTTGGTCTTGCCAATAATCTTTTTTTACGAAGGGTTTAGCAAGCATGGAATTGTACCTCGAAAGTGGGCCATGGCCATGCTATTTTTAATTATTGTAGCTATTATAGTTATTATTGCCGGTTTGAGCTCCTCGGTGGTTGCCATGGTAATAATCTTTATACCCGTGCTTTTAGGGATATGCTATTGGAAAAACGCTTCAAAATATTATAAAAACCTTGTATTAGAGACTGACTAATCAAATAATTATGTGGTTATACTTCAATTATTTTAACTAGCTATAATTTAAACAATATGAAATTAGCAAAAATACTTTGGATCTTAGGTTCCATACTCATTAATATTACCATAGGAATATACATTTACCTTTCCAAGCAAATGCCTATTCACCCACAAGAGAGGCATCTCTTTATTAATGAGAATTGGGGTGTCTTTGGTGGGCATTGGAAAGCTGAATTTCTTATCATGACCATGATAGCAATTGGTGCAATTTATTTTGCCATTCACTTCAAAAAAATAAGTTGGTCGATAATTTCAATAGGTCAATTGATTTTACTTAGCCTATATCCTATTATGCTTGGTGGTTACTGAAATACTCCTTTCGAAATTTCTGAAATGGCAAATCAGATGGCGATAGTAATCTTTGTATTTGGAAATATAATTTTTTTAGCTGGTTTACTACATCTCTATTTATATGATAATCTTTTAAAAAAATGGCATCGATGGACTGCCATTGTGGCTTCAAGTATTAGCCTAATTGTGTTTTTGATTGCTTTTATAGGAATTATTTCCTGGAAACAGGCATTAATTACTGGGCCTCTGGTAAATCTACTCTATTTAACCAATGCCTATTATGGATTGAAGCTAGTAGAATACAATTAAAAAACTAATTATTAACTCATATACCAATGTTATCTAGAATTTAATTGTTTACAGTTACCCTAGCGTTAAGCCCAAAAGTTTGTTGCACATTATCATACCATTCTTCATCTGTTGCAGCATTCCAATCTACCCATTCTTCATCACTCATACTTTTACGCCATTCTAAAAAAGGTGCTGCATCTGGACCAACAGGGTGGCGTAACTTCCAATCATCACTTTCGGCTACAGCCAAAATTGTATCTGCAACAAATTTAGGAGAAGTAGGGTTTTCTAACGAAGCGGTAAACAAACCTCCAAATCTATTCGCTTGCGGATAGTTTGTGTTTCTCTCTGCATGCTGAATGTCCTGTGCCATATCTGTATTGATTATACCTGGCTCAATAATTTTTACTTTGATTTGAAAAGGCTTGACCTCTTGTGCCAATCCTTCACTAAAAGCTTCTAAAGCAAATTTTGAAGCTGCGTATGACGTAAGAGGTGCATTCGCAATATGCCCCGCTACAGAAGCAACATTAATAATACAGCCTTTTTGATTTTCTCGCATTAACGGCAAAACAGCTTTGACACATCTAATTACACCAAAATAATTGGTTTCCATTACTGCTTTAAACTCAGAAATATCCATCAATTCTACAGCTCCATGTCGTTCTATTCCAGCATTATTTAACAATATATCTACCGCACCGTTAATTTGATGGATTTGATCGATACAATTAGCAACAGATGTATCTGAATCCACATCCATTTGCAGTATTTTTACCATTAGTGCTTCACTTTTTACAGCCTCCTTTAATTGGATGGCTTTCTCTGGATTTCTCATGGTAGCAAACACTCTGTATCCTGCTCTACCAAAAGCCAATGTAGACTCTAATCCAATTCCTCTATTTGCTCCTGTAATGATAATTGATTTCATAATACCTTATTTAAAATTTGTTTCTCCGTCACAAAATAAAAGTGAATTTTAAACTTAAAAAAACAACCTAGGACAAAGCATACAATTTTTTGTCCCAATCGCAATATTCACTTTTCTAAAGGTTTTTAAAAAAGACTCTTTTTTAGTTAATTTCAAATTCATGACATTAATTTTATTATTTTTACAAAAAATCATACACCATGAAAAAAATTATTGCTCTTATAACGCTATGTTTTATTGTATTTACTTCTTGTGAAGGGCCTCAAGGACCTCCAGGTCAGGATGGAGGCTTAATAGTTGCGCAAGCATTTGAAATTGCTGTTGATTTCACCCCTAATAATAATTATGAAATTGTTGAAAACTATGGTTTTGAAGTTTATCCTACTGATGTAACCTTAGTATATATAGAATGGGAAACCGATAGTGGCAACTCTATATGGAGGTTATTGCCACAAATTGTAGAATTTCCAGAAGGTCAATTACAATACAATTACGATTTTACCCAACAAGATGTTCGTTTATTTTTAGATGGAACTATTGATTTGGATTTATTAGGAAATGAGTGGACTCAAAATCAATTGTTTAGGGTAGTTGTTATTCCGGCAGACAATGTAGGAGAAATTAATGTAAATAATTTTAATGATGTATTAAAGGCAGGTAACATTAAAAGTTTTGAAAGCAAAAGTATAAACTAGTCAATCATTTCTTTTAACTGTTCAATTCGCTTTTCTTTTTCTGGTTGTCGAATGTTTTGACCATATACTGTATGGTATTTGTGTAATTCTAAAAACTTAATCTGTGCTTTGTTCCAATCATTTTGGTTATTCATGATTGAAAATGCTTTTAACTCTCTAAATAATTGGTTGCTAATTTCATAAAAATCATCCCTGCCTAAATAGTCTAAATCAGCATCACAAATAATTCTTTCTAACTCATTTTTAGGAGTTTGCGGAATTTTTGTAGCCCTAATTAAGCCTTTTACAGTTTCTATTTCTTTTTTTGAACATCCATATTCACGCATATATTTTTCAGCAATTTCTACCCCTCTTTCTTCATGTTCCTCATTAGATACTGTAAAACCTATATCGTGGTATAAGGCTCCAATTCTCAATAATTTTGCCTTTTTAGCATCAATTTTCTCTCTTTTAATATGTCGGTTAAGGGCATTTAATACATCAAAGGTATGGTGCAGACCATGATAAAAAAGCTTATCTGATAACTGGGTAGTTAAAATTTCTAAAGCTTTTTTTCTAAGTTTATTATAACCTTTCATTCTTTTTTAGCAATTGTATTTAAAAATTTATCAACCAAATGAAAAGTACCAAAACTACAAATATGAAACTAATTGCTAAATACTTCATAGCGTTTTTTACACTTTTAAATTTTTGATCTACTATTTTACTTTCTATATGTATTTGATGACTTAACTGTAAAAATAACTTATTATTGTCTTCACAAACTTCCATTAATTTATTGCTATACGCTTCAATGTTTCCAAATTTACGAACAGCGTCACTAAAGAAAAATACATTTTTATCGTATTTTAATTCCATTCTTGGGATAAAGCACTGGATAGCAAAATAAATAGAAATCAGTACCGCAAGCAACCAAAGACATACCAAAACAACAAATAAGGTGCTATTTTCAAAAGACACGTGCAATTGTTCTAACCTATCGAAAAAAAGCCCTAATAATAAGCTATGGAAAGAAAAAATAATACCCGCCTTCAACTCAGAGGCACGAATAAGTCTTTCTAGTCTTTCTAATTGCATCCAATAATTATTTGGGTCTGCATTCATAAAAATTATTCAACTATTTTAATTAGACAGCTAATTATTAGCAAATTAAACAAGTATTAAATATACAATATTATTTTAATAAGGGTTATTCTAAGTTAAACTGGTTTAGAAACTTCTTTATTCTTTATATTATTAACAAAGTACATACTCATAATACCCTTGTTCTTTACATCTATTTTACCGCGATAAGAACAGTCAAACACATCTTTAATTAAGCTATAGGTGTGTTCAGAAACATTTATTTTCATCGGTTCAGAAGAAGACTCCATACGTGCTGCAACGTTTACTGTATCTCCCCAAATATCATAAGCAAATTTCTTAGTTCCTACTACTCCTGCTACAACTGGGCCTGTATTAATTCCTATTCTAATATCAAAATTTGCAATCGAATCATCCTCTTTTTCTTTAGCTTCTTTCATAATATGCAAAATTTCAAAAGCTGCAAGAAGTACATTCTTACCATGATCTTCTTTAGGAAAAGGTAAGCCTCCAGCGCACATATAAGCATCTCCTATGGTTTTTATTTTCTCTAAGCCAAATTTTTCCATTACCAAATCAAATTTAGAGAAATAATAATCAACACTTTCCACCAGTTGCTCTGGTGACAAACTAGCCGATTTTTGTGTAAATCCTTTAAAATCGGTAAACATTACAGTAACTGCTTCAAATTTTTTGGCTTTTACCTTACCATATTTTTTAAGCTCTAAAGCAGTTTCGTGAGGTAAAATATTTTGCAACAAATTCTCCGATCTATTTTTTTCGTCTTCAATAACTGAATTTGTTTTTTGAATATATCTATATCTGCGGTAAGTACCTAATGCCAAAAGCAAGATTAAAATAGAAATAACACTGGCGGCATATACCAAATATTTTTGTCTAGTTGAAATATTTTGCTGTAATTCAGCTTCTTTTTCTAGTAAACTTATTTGGTCTTGTTTTTTATCTAATTCAAAATCGAACTGTAAGCCTCGTATCTTATCATCTGTTTCTAAATTAAATAAGGAGTCTTTTTGTTGCACAAATAAAGATTGGTACTTGTACGCATTTGCAAAATCTTTTTTCTCTCTAAACAAATGAGACATGCCCCCATATATATCTTTTAATTCTCCAACAACTCCCATTTTTAAAGCTAAATTTTCTGCTTCTTTATAAGAATTTAATGCTTTTTGAAAATCTTTTTTTTGATACGTGTTTCCTATTGCAATCAAAGATTGCACCATATCCAATTGCTGGTTTTTTTCTTTAGCAGTTGCGTAAGCCAATTCTAAATACTCTACTGATTTTGAAAAATTGCCTTTTTCATATTCCGTTTCTCCAAGCATTTTAAGGTTATGGGCATAATCTGAACCATTTTTATTTAGCGGAAGTGCTTCTTTAAAATACTTTATTGCTTTATCATAATCCTTTTTTTTAGCATAAACTTCACCCATTCCCATTAAATAAGTGGAATGAATTTGTACATCCTTTAAATTTGTCAAATAAGGCTCTATTTGACGGAAATATTTTATAGATTGCTCGTAATCACCAATTTCACCATAAAGTCCAGCAATATTGAGTAGCGCACTACAAATACGAAGGGGTTCCTTTAATTTTAGAGATATATTTAACGATTCTAAATAAAAATCTATGGCTTTGGCATTGCTGCCTTGGCTGTAATACACTGCTCCTAAATTATTTAACATATTGGCTATACCCAGAGTATCTGGAACACTTTTGTATGCTTCTAAAGACTTACTCCAATACTCCAAAACCTTTAAATAATTACCCTGATGATACTCGGCCAGACCCATATTTTTTAAAGCGAGTGCTTCCCCCTTTATATAATTCAATTTATTTGCCAATAATAGTGCTTGATGGGAATACTCTAATGAACCATTGATATTCTCTTCTTTTAAGACCTTAGCACTAAGCTCGTTTAAATTGATAATTAAAACCGTATCTTTTTTGCTATTTTGAATTACACTTTTTAAACTATCTGTCTGGGCATTTAAGTTGGGAATTAGGCACAACAATATTAAATTTAGTACTACCCCAAGAAAGTCAAATTTTATATTCATTCAGGTTTGATTATTCTTTGATTATATTAAAAACTTTTGTCTCATTTTCAGTGGTAATTCTAACAAAATACATTCCTTCAGGAAAATTCTGCATATTTATCTCCTGGGTTTGCAATACACTATTATTGAATATTAGATTCGCATAAGTTATTCCGTACAAATTAAATATTTCTACCTCTGCGCTTTTTAATATGTTTTGTTCCATATACAGTGTGTTTTGTACTGGATTAGGATAAACAGTAAATACATTATCCAATTCACTATCGCACATACGTGATTTTATAGATGCTTCAGCTGTTAAAGTATATTTATGTGTAATATTAAAGGTGCTCAATTTCCAAATTAATTTAGTTCCATCAAAGCGAACCTGAAAAACACCTTCACCAGGTAAAAACGCTGTTGGCACATTACCACTATAACTTCCACTGCTTGATAAGTTATTATCTATGCCTTCTAAAACATATATAGTGTATGGGTTTTGATTTTTATACCTAAAATTTGCTGTATAATTTAAACCATCAGCTGCATTAGCATCATAATTAACGCAATCTAAATATACACGAACTTTTCTAATGCTTGCATCACAAGGGTTTACAAATAATTTACCCATATCATCATAAACTATATGATAATTTTTTGGCGCTCTAATCTTAATGTCAAATACACCAATATCTCCATTTTTATATTCCTCTCCTTCTGCGTTTTCAAAATAATAATCCACCCCATCTGGAAACACCAAAGCACTATTGTCTGTGTATTTAAATCCTGTAAAAGTACACGACATAGAGGTTATGTCTATTGCTTCCCCTTGATTAATGACCAAATCATTAGTTTTGGTATGGAGATTTGCTTTTGAAATTTGTAATTTTCCTGAAACATATGTCGTATTGAAATTTTCAAAAATTGGTGCTAATGCCCCTCCTGGAAAAATATGATGCTGCTCCTCTAAAGTAGAAGTTGCGTCTATACCAGTTATTAAGTTTAGTGCATAAAGTTTGTCAATCGTTCTTTCTTCTGTGTCTGTTGAAACATCTTCAGCATCAACAATGGCAAATACTTTAGAATAATCTTTTTGGTCATCTTCATCTCCTAAACCGCTAGTGTTCACTACTGCCTTAAATTTATTTTCTAGAGATAGTTCTACATTATTACTAAATAAATCCGCACTATTTACAACTGCTCTAAATTTATTTACAACTGCTCTAAATTTGTTGGTAGTAACATCTTGACTAGCATCTATATAATCTGTAAAATGTTCTTCATCTAAATCTATCAATTGCATACCATTAACTACTGCCCTAAATTTATTTTGTATGGTTCTTTCACTGGCTATCCAACTACCATTATTTAATAGTTCTAAAATATTGTACTCATTAACAACCGCTTTGAATTTATTGGCAAATACCAAGGTATTTTCAGGGTAATAATCTGATTGATGCGCGCTCATAATTGCACTTAAAAATGCTTCATTATTAGATATATTTGTCTGGTCATAGTTATAGTCCAATTCTATTTCTATAGGCTCTCCATATTCATAGGTAGTATTCTTTGGTTGAATTTCTAAATCTTTTTGACTAACCGTTAAAATGCCGTTTTTAAAATTGATTTGATATAGAGCTAACTGTTCTTCTGTCAATTCTTCATCAAAATAAGGGGTGATGTTATAATTATTCACATCTGGAAAAGGTAAAAAGGCTGGGCTGGTAAACTTTACCTCTGGCAAGCCTAGTGATGCCAAAGTTTCTCCCTCTGGCAAACCCTCTACGGTAGCCTCATATTGAATATCTTGACCAAATTCAATAGATAAATCATTGGCTTTGATATTAAAGGCAATCTTACCATCTTCTAATATTTTTACTGGATCTCCTTTTCCATCTAAACCTGATTCTGATTTTGGTAATGCGTTTACTTCTAAATCTGGATTACCTGTAAATGTTTCAATCTTTGCTACTATTTCCGTGTCTGTACGCGAAATAATCTCCACTTCCTCACCATCAAATAATACAACAGATTCTTCCGTAAAATGTTCTCCAACTATGGTTAAATTGAAAGGCTCTGCACTGGGTGTTTTTCCATCTTCAATTATCAATGTTATAATTTTTGGAGACTGGGCTGCTATACTTTTAAAGGCATTCTCTGTATCTATAAATCCTGCTCCTGCAGTTGCAGCATTCCCAAAGGGTACAGCAGTTTGCTTAAAAATTTGCAAAACCTTATCTGCTTGTAGATTCGTCTTATTCGGAACTTCATTAGGTAAACCACTAGGATACCAGTTTGGCAATGCCGACATCAACAATACTACAGCTCCAGCGGCATGCGGTGCTGCGGCAGAGGTACCGTAAAAATTAGTAAAATTATCTTCATCTGCGGGGCTATCAGCTCCAAAAGAAGGCATATTGATATTTCCTCCATCGGGTGCAGTAAAATCTATTTCTAATTCCGTTTGATTTGTTAGAATTCCTCCGTACGAGGAAAATGATTCGATTTCCGGATTGTTAGCATTTCTATAATCTACCGCACCAATTATATTTGCTGCAGGTGTCATGGCATGTCCACTTATGGTAGGAGCACCTTGGTTATATTCTACCAATTCTAACCCATTTGATTGATAAACTATATACCTAAAGGAAAGACCAGTTGGTGGAGTACTCCCAACACTATTGATAAAAATATTGGTATCTCCTTCTCCCTTTGCTTCAAAAACAATAACTTCTGTAGGGTCTCCAGCTTCGTTAAACCGATTATTACCAACTACCAAATTACCAGCATCATCTACTAGGTAAATATCCAAATCGGTTGTTGCACCACTGCTGTTTTCCTGAGAAGCACTACCTTCATCCCATTGCATAACAATCATATAGGTGCCTTCAAGCAGGTGGATTTTTTGCAATTGGTCTTCTGATCCATCTGGGTTAGTTCCAAATACATGTGGAGTTTGTACTATAGAAGGGTCTAAAAAGTTTGCAGCCAAATCATCTGATCCTGGCTGAAATTGAGATTGATAACCGTGATTAGAAAAATTTCCAGCAGAGCTAAAATAAATATTCCCTGGCTTACTCGTAAATTCATTAATCGCCTTTGAAATTCTTCCTTCACCATAAAATGGTTCGGTAATAAAAGTTAAATCATCTACTATAATTTTGCAACCCGCTTGTTCAAGGGCTTGCAAACCAAGTTCAAAAACTCTTGGAGATTGTGAACCTGTATGAAAGGCTAATTCAGCACCTGGTGCTACATCATGAACTATTTGTAGCATAGCTCTACCTTCATCTGAAGCTGTGGCTGGGTAATCTTGTAATACTTGTACAGGTACTTCAAAACCATTAGGGTTACCTATACCTGGTAAATCTCCATTTTGCACATCAACGGTTGCTTTAGAAATTCCTGTAAATGGCTCGGTATCATAGCTGTCAGAAATTACACCTAATTTAACACCTGTACCATCAACTGGTACCAACTTTCCATCTTTAACCATTTTAAATGATTCTCTAATTTTATCTGACTTTTGTGCTGCATCACCTTGAGAAGTTACAATTCCAATGTTTCTACGTGTTGGATGAAGTGTTCTTGCAAAATTAACAATTGAAACATCTTCATTTAGTTCCATTAATTGATCGATAGGGAAATAGATATCTACTGTGGTTAAATTTTGAGAAATTATGGTAGATGGATTTACCAAAAAATCACTTAATAAAGGATTGTTGTTAAAATGCAAATCGTATTTAGTGGTCAACAAATTGATTAGCGCTTGCATATTTCCCTCAGTAGGTACAATTTCTATTAGAACTTTTTGTGCTTCATTAATTTGGTAGATTAAATTGGATGGCTCATCTCCAGCGTTATCCTCTTCTAATGCTTTTAAATCTAAACCAATTTTACTATCTATATTCTCTTTACCCGTTTCTTGTCCGTGTACCGGAAAAATAAAACCTTCTTCTTCATCCGTACAATGAGATGAATTTGCACTTGCAATTATTACATGTATTTTTCCATTAGGATGTATAACGGTCCATTCCACTACTTCTTTTGCTTTAAAAACTATAGAAAAAGCATTTTTCATGTTACCTGGCTTAAATTTACGTAAGCCTTTTAATTTCTTGGAAGCATTAGAATGGTTCTTTTTATTAGGTCTATTATTTTGACCTTTATATTTATTGTTATCTGCCTTTTTAATTTTAACATAGCTATCTCCTTCTTTACAGACCACAGCTTTATTAGTTGGGTTGTCATATTCAAAGTTGGCTTTATACAATCCATTACCAATGTATTGTGTACATACACGTATCACTATATCCTTTTTGTCTTTTTTATGATTTTTATTTCCTTTTTTTTGTGCATAACTTATGGATGTTAAAAAAAATAAAAGGAAAAGAAAGATAAAATGTTTGATCTGGAATTGGGGTTTGGTTGAAGAATCAACAAACGTTGATTTTGATTGAGTACAGTTTCTTTTCATAATTGAGGGGGTTAGAAAAATTAACTAGAACTTTTAAAAGTAGTGTAACTATATTACTATCACATTACTACCTTTTGAATATTCTAAAAATTCAATCAGCTAAAGTGTACAACTTATGCGTTTTAAACAACCTGTTTAGGATGAGTGCTGCTATTTACTGTCCGAGTGGCATGTTTTATTTATCAAGAAATTTACATCTAAAAAATATTTTTTTAGTGCATGTTTAATGGAGGAGGTAAAACATTATCTTTTATTTAAATAATTGTTCTGTAGTATCTTACTATAAGGGTGATTGCACTATTTATCATTGAAAAATAAATAGAATAATAACTAAACCAATACCTTATCAAAATCTTTCCAAAAACTAGTAAAAGATTTGGTTACCACATTTGCATCTTCAATTTCCAAAGGTACTTTTAATGCTAAAGGTGCAAATGCCATGGCCATTCTATGGTCGTCATAGGTAGCAATGGAAATGTTTTTATTGATGGTACTAGATGCTTTTAAATGCAAACTTTTATCGGTAACCGAAATGTCGGCTCCTAGTTTTGACAATTCATTTTCTAAGGCAACTAATCGATCTGTTTCTTTAATTTTTAAAGTGTGCAAACCTGTTAAATCACATGCAATTCCTAAGCCAAAACAGGTAACGGCAATAGTTTGTGCTAAATCTGGCGAATTTATTAAATCTATTTGCAATGGCAATATAGAAGCTTCGGTCTGTTTTTCTAATTCAATAGAATGTTCCTTAAAAGTAGTAGGTACCCCAAAGTGTTTATAGATTTCAACTAAAGCAATATCACCTTGTAAACTATCTTTTTTATAAGACGTTAATTCAATATTACCTGATTTACCAAGAGCCACCAAGCTATAAAAATAAGAGGCAGAACTCCAATCCGATTCTACAATTACAGTTTTATTTTCTATGTGTTTTTTTGACTGAATGGTTATTTTATTTCCCTCCCAATGGGTTTGTACATCTAATTGTTGTAACAAAGCCAAGGTCATTTTTATATAAGGAATTGAGGTAATATCTCCCAGTAACTCTAACTCCAAACCATTTTGTAAACTAGGAGCGATGAGCAACAACGCAGAGATGTATTGGCTACTTACATTGCCTTGAATTTGTACTTTTTGTTGGGTTATTTTCTTTCCTTTTATCCTTAATGGAGGATAACCTTCCTTATCTTCATAAGTTATATCTGCACCTAAAGATTGTAACGCATCTACCAAAATTTTTATCGGGCGATTTTGCATTCTATGCGATCCTGTTAACACAACTTCTCTGTTTTCGGCTACAGCGAAATAAGCAGTTAAAAATCGCATTGCAGTACCAGCATGACCAATATCAACTACTTCTTTATCAGAATTTAATGCTTCCTGTAAATGCTGTGTGTCATCAGAATTTGATAAATTTTCTAGTTTTAAATTAGGATAAAACTGTTGTAAAATTAGCAGTCTATTCGATTCACTTTTCGAGCCAGCAACTGCAACCATTCCGTTTAGTACAGAACTGGTATAGTCAATTAATTTATTCAATTTTTCGTAGATTTTTTTAGTTTGCGTTTATAAATAATTGCAATAATAACTCCATAAATTATTGCTGCGACTACCTTTTTTAGTATATATTTTGGGTCGGAAAAACTTGCCAAAGCTGTTTTTGCATCCACTTTAATAGATATAAATACGAACTCCAATAAAAAAACAACCACTAAAAAAATGATACAAGAAACTGCTATCATTTTAGTAAAAGACATATTCTCAAATTTCTGTTTCAATCTATTTCAATTTTTTGTTGTTATGATGTCTGTCGTGATCTCGTTTGGTTTTTAAATCCAATTTTTTATCAAATGCCTTTTGTAAATCTATACCCGTTTGATTCGCTAAACACAGCACCACAAACATAACATCTGCCAATTCTTCACCAAGGTCTTTGTGCTTATCGCTTTCTTTTTCACTCTGCTCACCATATCTGCGGGCAATAATTCGAGCTACTTCGCCAACTTCTTCGGTAAGCTGCGCCATATTGGTAAGCTCATTAAAATATCTAACCCCATGATTTTTGATCCAATCGTCTACTGCCAATTGTGCATTTTTAATATCCATACACTTTAATTTAGGCCCAAATTTAAATAATTATAATTAATGAAAATTATATATCATTCAAATCATTAAAAATATTGAAATCTCAATAAATCAATCAGATAATCCGATTAGTCTTCTAGCTTCGGTTGGTGTAGCAATAGGTCTATAAATTTCTTCAGATATTCTTTTCAATCGTTTTATAAGATCCTCATTAGTAGCCAATTGTTTCTTTTTATAATCATAGTAAATATTATCTTCAAGCCCAACTCTTACATTTCCACCCATAACAATAGCTGCAACATTAATTGGCAATTGAAATTGTCCGATACCCGCTGCTGCCCAAGTAGAATTTTCAGGGAGTTTTGACACCAAATAATCTAAATCTTTCATGCTAGCGGGAATGCTATTTAAGCTCCCAAATAAAAGGTTAAAATATTTTTTTCCCTTTAAAATACCTTTCGTTTCTAAAACCTTAGCAAGGTTTACCATTCCTGAATCAAACACTTCTAATTCTGGAATTATATTTTTTTCTTGCATTATGCTTGCAAGTTTTGATACTATATCTATCGAATTAATACTTGGGCCTGTTGGAAAATTTAAGGACCCTAGCGTAAGGCTGGCCATATCTGGTTTTCCTTTTCCAGTGATATAGAGTGCCTCCGATCTTCTCTCTAATTCAGGCCAGTCTCTACCTGAGGTTGAGATACAACATATCAAATCGGGTCTTTCATTTTTAATCAAAAGGATTATTTTTTCATAAACCTCTGCTTTCCAAGTTGGCGTACCATCTGTATTTCGCGCATGTAAATGAACTATTCGAGCTCCTTGATCATAAGCATTTATTGCTTGTTCGGATATTTCCTCTGGAGAAATAGGAACGTATTTAGTCATCTCTTTCGTAGGTATCATACCCGTTAGACATGCATTAATTAATAAAGGTGGATACGGATTTAAAGGATGGGGTTGGCCTTTTTTACTTGATACATTTTTTAAACTATTTGTTTTTCTTTTTATGTATTCTTCTAGATTCATTTCAAGAGTTGTCCAAGCAAGAATGGAATCATCTCCAAATGAAGCTACTTTTTTTATACTTCCTATTTCATAGTATCCGTAATTTTTTTTATACCACTTAATTGTTTCTGGGCGGTCTGCATTGGTTATTACTTTTTTAATTCCTAACCCATACATTGCTTCTAATCTAGCATCTTGCAAAAGTCTTCCTACACCTTTTCCTTTGTTTCCTGGTAAAACTCCTAAAAGTGTTGTTTTACCTACTGTGCTAGAAATTAGTTTATATCCTGAAGCTCCAATAATTTTATTTTCTTCAGTTGCCACAAAAAAGCAATTTAAATCCAATTCTTCCATCTCCTTAGATGGAACGTGATGCATATTCCAATGCTTCATTACAGATAATATCTCTTTTCTCTCGCTTTGATGTGCTTTTCTTATTTTCATATTAAAAAAATTGTCATGTTTACTAAGAACGGATAAGCAATGTAAATATTTCTCAAATCAAAAAATAATACATTTAATTCTCATTTACGCGATTGAGGTTATTTATTTCTTCTTGAGTAAACCTACAAAATCATTTCTAGGTATTTCCCTAGCACCTAAACTTGCCAAATGGTCATTATATATTTGGCAATCGATTAACGTATACGATTGTTCTTGCAATTTTTTACTTAGCTGAATTAATCCATATTTAGAAGCATTACTCACTTTACTAAACATGCTTTCACCACAAAAAACATTTCCTAGATCTACTCCGTAAAGCCCTCCAACCAACACATCTTCTTGCCAAACCTCTACAGATTTTGCCCAACCAATTTTATTTAATTTTAAATAGGCCTGCTTCATTTCATCTGTAATCCAAGTGCCTAAACCATCTTTTCTATTGATAGATTTGCAATTGCTAATAACCGCTTCAAAGTTTTGATTGTAAGTAATATGAAATGCATTTTTTTTAAGCAGCGATTGCATACTTTTTGAAACTTTAATTTCTTTAGGAAAAAGTACCATTCTATTTTCTGGACTATACCATAAAATTGGATCTCCTTCACTATACCAAGGAAAAATACCACTTTGGTATGCCAATTGTAATCGTTCAACTGACAAATCTCCTCCTATAGCCAACAATCCATTTTTATCAGCATACTGAACCGGTGGAAACTCTATTTTATCGGTCAACCAAATCATTGCTTAAAATTAGTGCAAAAAAAATCCCTTAAAAAAGGGATTAGAATTTATTTAAAACGGTAAGTCATCCGGTTCTGCATCCGATATATTGCTTGAAGTTTCAAACGATTCCATTGGTGCAGGCGCACTGCCTTCTGCTACCATTTTTTCAATTCTCCAACCTTGTATAGAATTAAAGTATTTGGTTTCCCCTTGAGGGTTTACCCATTCTCTACCACGTAAATTTATATTTACCTGTACCGCATCTCCTTCATTAAAATTATTCAATAAATCGCATTTATCCTGAATAAATTCAATCATCAACATTTGTGGATATTGTTCTTCTGTAGTCAATACCATCTCTCTTTTTCTAAATCCGTTCGACCCAAAAGTTTTGGTCTCGTCTATTTTTTTGATTTTTCCCGTTACTTCCATTATAATAATTACTTAGTTCAATATTAATATTTAGCTGCTCAAAAGCACTTTCCATGCGCTTTTTACATCGTTTTTTTGCAAAAACTCTTGTGCAAATTTATGTTTTTCATTTGTTTTTAACGATAAATATTGGGGATTGTCTTTTATAAACTTATCAACAACCATTGGTTTTGGAAGTGCCTCTACATTTGCCAACATACCTAAATCATTACCCGTTAAAACAGTACTACTTCTAATCTTTTTTGGCAACGCATCCACACCAATTCCTTTGGATTGCAAAGGTTTTGGAATTTCAAAAAAAGTTGTTTTTGCTCTGCTATAAAAACTACCTCCAGCTCTTGCTACCAAATCTAACTTTCGTTGATCGATTGCCTTATTTTCATCTAAAACAGCAGTATCAATATGCATACGCAAAACTTCACAAATAATTAAGTTTCCTGCACCTCCTGCTTTACCTAATTCAATGATTTGATTTACTTTACACTCCATTTGCACAGGAGATTCAGCAACACGAAAAGGTTTTACAACTTCAGATGGCAACATGGTAAACCCTGCTTTTTCAAATTCATTCACTCCTTTACCATACTCTGTACTGGCCAAGGAAACTTGGTGTACCATGTTGTAATTCACCACATTTATAACCACTTCTTTCGTGTCTTTTACATTTTCAAAGGTATGTTTGGTAGTATTGCCTCGCACTCGCCTTGCTGGAGAAAATATCAATATTGGCGGATTTGCACTAAAAACATTAAAAAAACTAAATGGTGAAAGGTTAGGGTTTCCCTCTTTGTCCATTGTACTTGCAAAGGCAATTGGTCTTGGTGCTACTGCAGAAAGCAAATAACTATGTAAAGCTCCTACAGGTGTATTCTCTGGGTGAATTGTTAACAATTTGCTGTATTTTTTAACAAAAATAGCTATTATTTATTTTATATATAATAAGGTTGGTATTTTTAAGTTATAAGTCAAGAATATTTTATATTTGCTCTTCATGAACAACCTCCCTACTAGCAAAATTCTTATCAAATGGGCGCTAATTTTAGCTTCTTTTTTAATTGTTACGCTAATTTTATGGAACACCAACCAGTTTTTCAAAAAATTTAAATACGAAGAGCGTATCAAGATGGAAGTCTTGGCAACTGCCTATCAAAATTTTAACAATGCCGATTTAGATATTGATGTTTCTTTAGAAGAAAAAATAATCCAAAGCAATAGCTCCATTCCCATGATCATCACTATGGAAAATGGAGACATTGAACGCTGGGCCAATTTAGATGTAGTAAATGCTAAAAAATTTACTGCATTAACCCCTGATGATCGGGTTTATTTAAGTAGACAGTTAAAAATTATGAAGGAAGAAAACGAGCCTTTAGTGGTTCATTTTCAATCTGGCAATGTAGATATTACTCAAAATATCTATTATCGAGATTCTGATTTACTCAATAAATTACGATTCTATCCACTAGGGTTATTGCTCATATTAATACTATTTGGAACCATTATTTATCTCGTATTCTCTTCCAATAAAATTGCCGAACAAAACAAATTATGGGCAGGAATGGCAAAAGAAACAGCTCACCAAATTGGTACACCTTTATCTTCCTTATTGGGCTGGGTTGCGCTTTTGCGGATGGAAAATACTAGTGAAGACATTGTAAAAGAAATAGAAAAAGATGTTTCTCGATTAAATATTATTGCCGATAGGTTTTCAAAAATTGGTTCTATTCCAAAATTGACCAAACACGATATTGTTGCAGAAACAGACAAAGCATTTGATTACATAAAATCGAGAAGTTTTAAACAAATTGAATTTGATTTTATTACCGAAAATAATGAACCCATTTTTGTAGATTTAAATTTACAACTGTATAGCTGGGTGATAGAAAATTTGGTGAAAAATGCAATTGATGCGATGGCCGGAAAAGGAGAATTGTCTATTAGTGTTTCTAGAGTAAATTCTACCGCAGTTGTATTGGTTACAGATTCTGGTAAAGGCATGCACAAAAGGATGTTTAAAAAAATATTTGAACCTGGATTTACCACAAAAAAACGTGGTTGGGGTCTCGGATTGTCTTTAACACACCGTATTATAAACGATTACCACAAGGGTAAAATCTACGTAAAAAAGTCTGAAATTGGTAAGGGCACTACTTTTGCCATTGAGTTGAAGGTCGTAGACTAAACGAAATTTCTAGCAATTTCTTTGGCAATATTGTCAAACTCTTCTGCGGTTAATTTTTCTTTTTTAGAAAAAGTGGCATCTGCCATGTTATGCAAAGGTATCAAATGTACATGCACATGTGGTACTTCTAAACCAATTACACTCATACCAACACGTTCACATGGTACGGCTTTTTCTATAGCTTTAGCCACTCTATATGCAAATTGCATTAACAAGGTGTATTCGGTTTGATCCAAATCAAAAATTTTATCTTCTTCTTTTTTAGGCACGACCAAAGTATGCCCTTTCGCATTTGGATGGATATCTAGAAATGCATAAAATTCATCATTCTCTGCAACCTTATAACTTGGAATTTTCCCTGCTATGATTTTTGTAAAAATAGAGCTCATTGTGCTTATCTAGAAATGTTTAAAATTTCAAATTTCATGATTCCGTTAGGTGCATTTACTTCGGCAATTTCACCAACTTTTTTCCCTAACAATCCTTTTCCTATTGGAGAGTTTACAGAAATTTTTCCTTTGGCCAAATCAGAAACAGCATCCGCCACAAGCGTATATTCAAATTCCATATTGTTGGCTACATTCTTTATTTTTACAATAGACAATGCCAAAACTTTAGAAGTATCTAATTGCGACTCATCAATCAATCTTGCCTTTGATAATGTGTTTTTTAATTGTGCTATTTTAAATTCCAACAAAGATTGCTCTTCCTTTGCGGCATGGTATTCAGCATTTTCACTTAAATCTCCTTTATCTCTTGCATCTGCAATCTCTTTTGTTACCCTTGGGCGTTCCACTCTTTCGAGTTGTTCCAACTCATCACGCAATTTTTTTAACCCTTCTGCTGTATAATATGCTACATCACTCATTATAAATTCATTTTAATCGTTATATAAATACAAAAAATCCCAAATCCAATAGATATGGAATGAGATTCATTTACAAAGGTACGAATTATTTTAAAATCAAAATATTTGTACCTTGCGAAAAATTTTTAGATGAAAAAATACCTAGTCCTTTTAGCTTTAATTGTTTCGTTTTACGGATGTAGTGATGACGATGGCATGGAAAATAATTTCTTGCCAAATGTACCCGTAAATGAAACCCTTTTTTTAAACAATCCACAATTTATAGATTTACAAGTGGTAGGCGGATGGGCTTATGCCAATGGCGGTATTAGCGGTTTGGTTATTTACCATGCTAGCTCTAATTTTTATTTGGCTTTTGAGCGAAGTGCTCCACATTTAAAACCTAGTGCTTGTTCAAAAATGACCGTAAAAAATAGTATTGTAATGCACTGTGATTGCGATGGCGCTGAATTTAGTTTATTAGATGGATCTCCCATGACGGATGGCATTAAATATCCAGCTTTACAATACAGAGCAAAACTTGTAGGAAATAATACCTTACAAATTTCAAATTTTTAAAAAACTTTTACGTGATTCATTATTTTTCTTCCAATTTTAAACTAGGGGTTTTAGGTGGCGGTCAGCTAGGTAGAATGCTTTTAGCTGAAACCCAAAAATATGATATTTATACCCTAATTTTAGATGCTGATAAAAATGCACCCTGTGCACAAATCTGCAATGAATTTCATCAAGGAAGTTTGATGGATTTTTACACTGTGTATCAATTTGGAAAAAAAGTTGATGTGCTTACCATAGAAATTGAACACGTGAATATTGAAGCACTCTATAAATTGCAAGATGAAGGCGTTAAAGTATTTCCACAGCCAGAAGTTTTAGAAATCATCCAACACAAAGGAAAACAAAAAGATTTTTTTGCCTCCAATACTATTCCTACCGCAAATTATAAAAGGTTTACAAACTTAACTTCCTTAAAAGAAAAATGCCAATTACCATTTGTATGGAAATCCGCACAATTTGGTTATGATGGTACAGGAGTAAAAGTAGTAAAAACAGATGCAGATCTAAGCAGTTTACCAGATACCGATTGTATTGTTGAAGAATTAGTGCCTTTTAAAAACGAATTGGCTGTGATTGTAGCCAGAAATGAAAACGGCGACACTAAAACCTACCCAGTTGTTGAGATGGAATTTCACCCAGAAGCCAATCAGGTAGAATATGTAATTTGCCCTGCTAGAATAGATTCCGCAGTAGCTGAAAAAGCGAGAGCAATTGCCCTAAAAGTTGCCAAAAACTTCAACCATGTTGGCTTATTAGCCGTAGAAATGTTCCAAACAGAAAACGACGATATTTTGGTAAATGAAGTTGCTCCTAGAACACATAACAGTGGCCATTACAGTATTGAAGCTAGCTATACCAATCAATTTGAGCAACATTTAAGAAGTGTTTTAAATCTTCCTTTAGGGAACACCGATAGTAAAGTAGCTGGCATTATGGTTAATTTAGTAGGTGCAGAAGGATTTACCGGAGATGTAGTTTACCGAGGTATGGAAGACATATTGGAAATTGACGGGGTTACCCCACATATTTATGGCAAAAAAGAAACGAGGCCTTTTCGTAAAATGGGGCATGTAACTATAGTAGATAAAGATATAGATAAGGCAAGAAAAATTGCAGAAAGAGTAAAAAAAACTATAAAAGTAGAGAGTCGAAAGTTGTAAGTCGGAAGTATATAATACAAACAAAATTCATTAATTTTATAATAACTATCGACTTTAGACCATTGACCATTGACCATTGACCATTGACCATTGACCATTGACTATTGATTATTGATTATTGACTATTGAAAAATTAAAAAAGATGCAATATACAGGTGTTTTAAAAAAAATGATGACAGAGCTAGATACGCTAGTACAATATTATTTGGATATGGATACCGATTTTTTGCACATGAATCAATTGTTAGAAAAGTCCATTTCTATTTCTTTTGAAAAATACCAATGTTTATCTTGTGGAAAAGATAAAAAGATTTACCGCCAAGGATATTGTTATGATTGCTTTTACCAAACACCTCAAGCTGGAGATTGGATTATGCGACCTGAGTTAAGTACTGCGCATCTCGACAAAGAAGATCGAGATTTAGCTTATGAAAAAGCCATGCAATTACAACCTCATGTGGTGTATTTGGCAAATTCAAGCAATGTTAAAGTTGGGGTAACTCGTAAATCGCAAATTCCTACCCGTTGGATTGATCAAGGTGCGCATGAAGCCATAGAAGTTGTGGAAGTGCCTAACCGTTATTTGGCAGGCATTACAGAAGTTGCATTGAAAGAACATATATCCGACAAGACCAATTGGCGTAAAATGCTTACCAATAATATTGAAGATGTTGATTTAAATCAAACCAAAGACAAACTGTCTCAGTACCTCCCTAAAGAAGTTTGCGACTACTATTTAGAGAATTCACAAGAAATTGAAATTAATTTTCCAGTGCATAATTATCCCGCCAAGGTAAAAAGTCTCAACTTAGACAAAACGCCAAATTACCAAGGGGTATTAAAAGGAATCAAAGGTCAATATTTAATTTTTGAAGACAACACCGTTTTTAATGTAAGGAATTGGGAAGGTTATGTAGTAAAGATTTTAGTTTAAAGCAATCTCCTCCCCAACTTTTAAGTTAAATTTTTTCCGAAAGGCATAAACACATAAATACAATAAAGGAGTATCAAGTAAGGCTATCAAAAGCTTATATAAAAATCCTGCAAGTAGTAAACTCCCGAATAAATCCCAATCAATTACTCCAAAAAAACACAATAAAAATAAAACTGAAAAAGTATCTAAAAACTGAGAAGATATGGTTGAAAAATTATTGCGCAACCACAAATGTTTGCCCTGTGTTTTTTCTTTCCAAAAATGGTAAATACGTATATCAATAAATTGGGCAATTAAATAGGCCATCATAGAAGCAAACACCGCAACACCCGACAATCCAAAAACTTTATGAAAAACTGCATTGTCAATTGGCGACCAACTCGTAGCTGAAACAAAATCGGCAGTAGAAATAATCAACAAAGAAAATGCAGAAGCAAAAATACCAGTAACCACAACTTGATTTGCTTTTTTTCTTCCGTAAATCTCTGAAATAATATCGGTTACCAAAAAAGTTATAGGGTATGGTAAAATCCCTACTGAAATTTCAAAAGTATAAATTCCGAAAAAATCCCAAGTGAAAAATTTTTGGAAAATTAAATTAGAAACTACCAAGGAAGCAATAAAAATAGAGGCTAAAATTAAGTAAATATGGAAAGCTAAAGATCTGTTTTTATCACTCATAGATTGGGTAGTTCAGTTTACGAAAATAGTAAAAATAAGGAAATAACATTACTGCAAATCACTATCATATGGTATTTCAACTTCAAACCACCAACTTCAAACTTTAGACTTTAGACTACCTACTTTAAATTTCAATCTTTACAACCAACAATTCTTTTTTCCTTACTTTTGTTATTCAAAAAAAATTACACACATGCACGCATATATATTTCCTGGTCAAGGTGCCCAATTTTCTGGAATGGGATTAGATTTATTTGAAAAATCTTCTTTAGCACAAGAATATTTTAACCATGCAAATAAAATTTTAGGGTTTTCAATTACCGATATAATGTTTAAAGGCTCTGACGATGACCTAAAACAAACCAAAGTAACACAACCTGCTATTTTTTTACATTCGGTAATTTTAGCCAAAACCTTAGGCGAAGACTTTAAACCCGATATGGTTGCAGGGCATTCCTTAGGAGAATTTTCTGCCTTGGTTGCCAATAACGTTCTCGATTTTGAATCTGCATTACAATTGGTCTCTCAAAGAGCTCTAGCCATGCAAAAAGCCTGTGAAATTCAACCTTCCACTATGGCTGCTGTGTTAGGTTTGGACGATACTATTGTAGAAGAGGTTTGTGCACAAACAGATGGAATTGTGGTTGCTGCAAATTATAATTGCCCCGGACAATTGGTTATTTCTGGAGAATTAACTGCAATTAATAAAGCTTGTGAAGCCTTAACCGAAAAAGGTGCTCGTCGCGCTTTGGTGCTACCTGTTGGTGGTGCTTTTCATTCTCCATTGATGGAACCTGCTAGAGAAGAACTGGCTGCTGCAATTGAAAATACAACATTTAACGAACCTATTTGTCCTATTTACCAAAATGTTACCGCAAATGCTGTAAATAGTGCAACAGAAATCAAAAAGAATTTAATCGCCCAATTAACTGCTCCTGTAAAGTGGACACAAACCATCCAACAAATGATAGCAGATGGCGGAATAGAATTTACAGAAATTGGTCCAGGTAAAGTTTTACAAGGTTTGATGCGAAAAATAGATAGAAGTGTAAATACAAACGGATTTTCCTAAACACGCAAAACAAAATGAGTCAAGGCATTATTTATACCAATATTACAAATAAAGTTGGCACCATTACCTTTGGGCATCCAAAAAGCAATTCATTTCCTAGTGCATTATTACAAAAATTAATAGACTCTATTGGTAGGCTAGATCTCGATAACAAGGTACAGGTTATTGTATTAAAAAGTGAAGGCGAAAAAACTTTTTGTGCAGGAGCTTCCTTTGATGAATTATTACAAATAAAGGATATACCACAAGGTAAACAGTTTTTTTCGGGGTTTGCCAACTTAATCAATGCCATGCGAAAATGCTCTAAAACCATTGTTGCAAGAGTACATGGAAAAGTTGTAGGTGGTGGTGTTGGCATTGTCGCTGCAGCGGATTATGTTTTTGCAACCGAAGCTGCAAGTATCAAACTTTCTGAACTAAGTATTGGTATTGGTCCATTTGTAATCGAACCTGCCATTACCAGAAAAATTGGTATTGCGGCAATGAATGAATTAGCGCTTAATCCAACCGAATGGAAAACTGGATACTGGGCGCAAAATAAAGGGCTATTTGCCAAAGTATTTGAAAATAGGCGAGATATGGACAAAGGCCTAGACGTATTTGTTTCCAATTTAGTAAGTTATAATCCTAAGGCATTAGCAGAATTAAAAAAAATAGCTTGGCAAAATACCGCACATTGGGATCAATTATTATTGGAAAGAGCAGCAATAAGCGGTACATTGGTTTTATCTGATTTAACTAAAAATGCTTTGTCAAAATTTAAATCATGAACATTATTGCTCTAATATTATTCCTACAAGTAGATATAGAGGAAAAAATAAAAAACGCTCCCGATAAAAGTTATGAAATAGGAGTCGTTATTGGTACTTATCTTCCGTTTGTAATTTTAGCTGGATTGGCTTATTTGTTTTACTATTTGGCTAAAAAAAGAAAGTCTAAAAATTAATTCTTTTTCTGATTCGTTCCTTCTAAACCAACCCAATAAATTTTTCATTTATTATCCTTAAATTGCTTTATCAAAATTTAAGGTTTAGTGAAAAAATATATTCTTGCCATAGACCAAGGAACCACTAGTTCTCGAACGGTCTTATTTAATGATAAAGGAGTTAATTGTGCCGTATCGCAAAGAGAAACTAAACAAATTTATCCCAAACATGGATGGGTAGAACAAGATGCTGAAAACATATACAAAACCCAACTAAAAACTTTAAGAGAAGTAGTTAAAACTGCCAATCTTAACCCAGTACAGATTGGGGCAATTGGCATTACCAATCAAAGAGAAACAACCGTAGTTTGGCATAAAAAAACCGGAAAACCCATTTACAACGCCATTGTTTGGCAAGATGTTCGAACTTCAAAATGGTGCCAAAAACTACAAAAGGCAGGCAAAGAAAAAATCATTAAAGAAAAAACGGGCTTGGTTTTAGATTCTTATTTTTCTGCAACCAAAATAAAATGGATTTTAGATACCATACCAAATGCTAGAACCCAAGCCAAAAATAATGAATTACTATTCGGTACTATTGATACATGGCTGCTTTGGAAAATGACCAAAGGAAAAATTCATGCTACAGATTATTCCAATGCTTCCAGAACTTTACTATTTAATATTCATACTTTAAATTGGGATGAAGAATTATTAGATTTATTTGACATACCCAAATCTCTGCTCCCGCAAGTCAAACCTTCGAGTTATCATTTTGGGGATTTTAAGTTTGAAAAAATAAATATTCCAATTACAGGAATCGCTGGCGACCAACAAGCTGCACTTTTTGGTCAAGCTTGCTTTAAAAAAGGGGATACCAAAAATACCTATGGCACAGGCTGTTTTTTATTGATGAATACAGGCGAGAAAGCAAAACCATCTAAAAATGGCTTGCTCACTACCATTGCATGGGGTCTCAACCATAAAGTGTACTATGCCTTAGAAGGAAGTGTATTTATTGGAGGTGCAGCTATCAAATGGCTTAGAGATGGGTTGCAATTGATTAAAAATGCTGCGGAAAGTGAATTGTTCGCTTCAAAAGTGAAAGAAGAGAGTTCGGTTTATGTCGTTCCTGCATTTGCAGGTTTAGGTGCTCCTTTTTGGGATATGGATGCCCGGGGAGCTATTTTTGGATTGACGCAAGATACCAATAAAAACCACTTGATTAAAGCCACCTTAGAGTCTATTGCATATCGCAGTAAAGATTTAATTTTAGCAATGGAATCCGATTCAAATATTAAATTAGCCAATTTAAATGTAGATGGTGGTGCATCGGCAAACGGTTTTTTAATGCAGTTTCAAGCAGATATTTTAAATACTATTGTGAAAAGGGCAAAAGTTATTGAATCTACCGCTTTGGGTGCAGCCTATTTAGCTGGGATAGAAATTGGCTTATGGACACAAGAGGAAATTATTAGCATGCAAGAAGACGAAGTTTCATTTTACCCTAAAATGAGTAAATCCAAACGCGAGCAATTGTATAAAAATTGGCTTAAAGCAGTAAAAAGATCTATGCATTGGGAAGACTAAATAAAAAATAATGAAAAAAGATATCACCATAGAAAAAGTAGAAAACCTAGAATTGGCAGTTGTGCAAGAATACAATCCAACCTTTAAAAGCAACGATTGGTATGCCTATTTAATCAATAAAAAAAATGTTGATTTAGAAGTGGTTTTGATTGTGTCAGATGGTAAAGATGGAAAAAAAACAACATCTACCATGCGGCATAAAATTGAAAAGATGCCTGCAAATACCATTGCAAAAGTAGAATTGATACAAGAAGAAATTCTAAAATTAGACAACCAATTCAAGGTTACCTTTTTTGAAGGGAATAAAATGCAAGAAAAAACCTTTATAATTCCTAAAAACTCCGTCAAAGAAGGCACATTAAGGCATATTAAAATATTGGACAAAAAAGGTGTAATTTTTAAATAATGTATGATGGGTAAGCAATTTAATCATATCAATAGCAGACTAAAATCTTTTATAGCAAAACAAAAAATATTCTTTGTAGCTACTGCCACAGCAGACAGTCGCGTAAATTTATCTCCCAAAGGAATGGATACTTTTAAGGTATTAAATAATAATAAAGTGCTTTGGTTAAATCTTACAGGTAGCGGTAACGAAACAGCGGCACATATACAAAAAGATGGTAGAATAACTATAATGTTTTGTGCTTTTGAAGGTGCTCCAATGATTTTAAGGCTGTATGGTACTGCAAAAGTAATCCACCCAAAAGATGAGGAATGGAAAGAAAACTATGCCAATTTTAAAGATTTAGCGGGTGCTCGCCAAATATTTGATGTGACCGTAGATTTAGTGCAAACCTCTTGTGGGATGTCTATCCCATATTTTGATTTTAAAGAAGAACGTTTGCAGCTCGATCAATGGGCTAATGAAAAAGGGGAAGAAGGAATTAAAAATTATTGGAAAGAAAAAAATGAAGAAAGTATAGATGGAATTCCTACATATATAAACGATTAATGACTGTTTTTTCAAACCTATACAGAGCAGAGATTATCGATAAATTAAAGTCGAATACCTTTGATATGTTGGTAATTGGTGGCGGAATTACAGGTGCTGGAATTGCATTAGATGCTGCCTCACGCGGATTGAAAGTTGCTTTGGTAGAAAAAAACGATTTTGCTTCTGGTACTAGTTCCAAATCTACAAAATTGATACATGGTGGATTGCGGTATTTAAAGCAGTTTGATTTTTGGTTGGTAAAAGAAGTTGGTACCGAACGTGCTATAGTACATCAACTTGCTCCTCACTTGGTTGTTCCTGAAAAAATGCTTTTACCAATTATTAAAAATGGAACTTATGGCTCTTGGTTAACTTCATTTGGATTAAAAATTTATGATGTTTTGGCAAGTGTAGAGGGAGAGGATAAAAGAAGAATGCTACATAAAAGAGAAGCATTAGAATTAGAACCCTTACTGCCGCAAGATATTTTAGAAGGTGCTGGTTATTATGCTGAATATAGAACCGATGATGCAAGATTGACTATAGAAGTATTAAAAACCGCAGCACAACATTCCGCGAAAGCGATAAACTACACAGCAGTCGAGCATTTTATTTATCAAGATGAGAGAATTACTGGTGCATCGGTTATAGATGAAATATCTAAAGAAAAATTTGAAATTCATGCAAAATGTATTGTAAATGCCACTGGCCCATGGGTAGATAAGATTAGAGCTATAGACACTATACAACAAGTACAATCAAAAAAAAGATTACATCTAACCAAAGGTATACACCTTGTTTTTCCTTTTGAAAAGTTACCAGTGAAACAATCGGTATATTTTGATGTTCCTGATGGACGTATGATTTTCGCCATTCCTAGAGGGAAAATTACTTATGTGGGAACCACAGATACAAATTATTTGAGTGATATTAACAAGGTTACAGTAAATCAGGTTGATGCGCTATATATTATTAGTGCCATCAATCATATGTTTACTTCTATTGAGGTAAAAATGGAAGATATTCTTTCTAGCTGGGCTGGATTGCGGCCCTTGATACATGAAAAAAGGAAATCGCCAAGTGAATTGTCAAGAAAAGATGAAATTTTTGAGTCAGATTCGGGCTTGCTATCTATTGCTGGAGGGAAACTTACAGGTTATAGAAAAATGTCTGAACGAATTACCGATTTAGTTTGCAAGCGTTTAAAAAGAGATTTTGATGTTAAATCAAAACCTATACAAACCGAACATTTACAACTGGTTGGAGGAGATTTTAAAAACTATAGCGAGGTAAAGGTTTTTACCAACAAAATTTACAACCAATTAAAACAGGATGGTTTTCAAAAAAAAGATGCCCAAATATTAGTCCACAAATATGGCACACAGTGTAACCTTATCCTACAAAAATATTTTTCTTTAAATAATAATAATGATTGCGATATAAAACTAGCAAAGGCCGAATTGTGGTTTTGTTTACATTATGAAATGGTACAAAGACCATTAGATTTTTTTACCAGGCGAACGGGTAAATTATTTTTTGAAATAGAAACGATAGAAAAATTGAAAATTCCTATTTTAAAAGAATTCCAAAACCATTTTGAATGGAGTGATCAAACTTTTGCATTAGAAATGGAATTGCTTCACCAAGAGGTTAAAAAATGTACCGAATTTGAAACAAATTAATCTAAATCATCCACTAACTTTTGAAACTCTTTTTTAGCGTCTTTGTTTTGATATAAAATGGCGTAAACTGTTTCAATTATTGGTGTTTTGGCTTTGTTTTTTTCGTTAATCTTAAACGCACTTTTGGTTGCGTAGTACCCTTCGGCTACCATGTTCATTTCCATCATGGCAGATTTTACGGTGTAGCCTTTTCCAATCATATTACCAAACATTCTATTTCTACTAAAGGTAGAATATCCGGTAACCAATAAATCTCCCAAATAAGCAGAATTATTAATATTCCGTTTCATTTTATGGATTTTTTTTATAAAACGCTTCATCTCCCGAATGGCATTCGACATCAAAACCGACTGAAAATTATCGCCGTAACCCAAACCATGTGCAATACCCGCTGCAATAGCATAAATGTTTTTTAACATGGCAGCATATTCGGTGCCAATAATATCGTCTGATGTTTTTGTTTTAATATATCTACTCGATAAATTTTTAGCTATAAATGCGGCTTTCTTCTCATCTGTACAGGCAATAGTTAAATAAGACAACCTTTCCATCGCAACTTCTTCGGCATGACAAGGACCGGTAATGATGCCAATATTTTCATAAGGGATTTGTAGTTTTTCATGAAAATGTTCTCCCACAATCAAACCAGATTCGGGAACGATACCTTTAATGGCCGAAAAAATTACTTTACCTTTAAATGAAGTAGAAATTTTAGATAACTCATCTTTTAAAAAAGCCGATGGAATTACAAAAATTAAATAATCAGCATAATCCACCATTTCATTTATATCATTCGACAAAAATAATTTTTCAGGATGTAATTCTGCCGAACTTAAATAATTAGGATTGTGTTTATTTATTTTTATATGCTCCATTGCATAATTATTACGCATATACCAGCCTATTTCATTTTGGTTTTCGCACAACATTTTTACAATAGCCGTAGCCCAACTACCTCCTCCAAATACTGCAATTTTCAATTTTGATGACATACTCTTTTTTTTCAGGGAACACAAAACTACTCATTTTAATGAATATAGTTATTCCTTAGGAAATGATTGTTAAATTTAATAAATTTGAATAAACTAATCCTTTAAAATATAACGTATTATGAGTGAAAACAAAAAAAATATAGAAGAGGAAGTAAAAAAAGCTGCAAAAAAAGTTAAGGAAACTGCCAAAGATATTGCAAAAGATATTGACGAAAATACCAAAGAGTTTCAAGAAGATGCAAAAGGAACTGCAGAAGAGTTTAAAAAAGGAGCAAAAGAGGCTTATGAACAACTAACTGCTGATTCTGGTAGTAAAAGAGTATTGGTAGGTGTATTGGCAATTTTATTTGGAGCCATTGGTTTACATAAATTTATATTAGGTTATAATAAAGAAGGGTTGATTATGTTGGTTATTTCTGCACTTACCTTTGGATTTGGAGCTTTGCTAATGGGGCTTATTGGCATAGTTGAAGGTGTAATTTATTTAACCAAAAGTGATGATGAATTTTACCAAACTTATCAAGTAAATACAAAACATTGGTTTTAAATTATTTGTTTCCTTCTGCCAGTTTTCTTTCTAATTCGGCTTGAAATTCTTCCATGGCAGGTTTTACGGTGGACTCCGGTATATCTGCTATACGGATATACATTAAGCCATCTACTGAATTATTAAATTTTGGATCGACATTAAATGCGATAAGTTTTGCATTTTGTTTTACGTACTTTTTTAACAATACTGGTAAACGTAAATTTCCTGGTTCCAATTCATCAATCATTCTATCAAATTTATTCATATCAGATTCTGTAGTATCAAAAACAAAATCCTTATCGGCATCTTTTAATTTTACCTTATATTCCTTTTTAGGATGTACATATTGGGCAATATAAGGATCGTAATAATTAGATTTCATAAACTCAATCATTAGCGATTTTGAAAAGTTGGAAAACTGATTGCTTATACTCACACCTCCCATCAAATATTTATATTCTGGATTTCTAAGCGTAACATGAATAATACCGCGCCAAAGTAAAAATAATGGC
>JAUIAA010000170.1 GCA_030425715.1 Bacteroidia bacterium
TGGTTAAAGAAATATCTTCTATACCTGCAATTAAAAATGTACACCATGTACATATTTGGCAATTAAATGACCACGATATCCATTTTGAAGCACATTTAGAATTTTCAAAAGATATCAAACTATCTCAATTTGATAAAATTTGCCAGCAAGTAGAAGAAATTTTAAAAAACAAATACCACATTTACCATTGTAATTTACAACCAGAGTATGCAAGAGACGATAGTAAAGAGATAATTATTCAAGATTAGTATGCAAATACAGTGGAAATTAAAACCTTTTGAGGAATTAACTATACAAGAATTTCATCAAATTTTACAATTAAGAATTAATGTTTTTGTAGTTGAACAAAATTGTGTGTATAAGGAACTAGATGGTAAAGATACTTTTGCCCTACATTTATTTGGTTATAAAGTAGAAAACCCTTTAGAAATTGTAGCGTATACTAGAATTTTTAAACCTGGAGATTATTACCAAGAAGCTGCTTTTGGTAGGGTAGTAGTAGCAGAAAATTATAGATCTAAAAATATTGGAAATCAATTAATTAAAAACACAATTCAAGCGATAGAAAACAACTTTAAAACTAAAATTATAAAAATTAGTGCACAGACTTATTTAGAAAAATTTTACAAAAATCATGGTTTTATAAAACATAATGAAGAATATTTAGAAGATGGTATTCCACATATTGAAATGTTAAAAAACTAATAGAAATTATATTACAACATAACACCAACATAAGTTTTATAAAAGTTTACCTATAAAAAAATTATTAAAGTAAAGTTTCTACTATTACAACCTGTATGTAATAACAAGTGTTTAGGGTAATTTATTGAAAATTTTAAAAAATATTTTAACCTTTTATCTTCCCAACTTTTTAAAGTATAGATTCTTATTTATATTGGCAAAAAGGAATGCATAATTTTGTTATTTTAGCTTCGCTTAAACAATAGCAAAATTAAATCTCAAATACAAAGAAAAAATGGCAGAAGACAAAGAAAAAGCAGCGAAATTAAAGGCACTACAACTTACTTTAGATAAATTAGATAAAACTTACGGAAAAGGATCAGTAATGAAACTTGGCGATGTTGCCAGCAAAGATATTGATGTAATACCATCAGGTTCACTAGGTTTAGATTTAGCTTTAGGGGTTGGAGGTTACCCAAAAGGAAGAGTAATTGAAATTTTTGGCCCTGAATCTTCAGGTAAAACAACCTTAGCACTACACGCTATGGCAGAGTCTCAAAAAAAAGGAGGAATTGCCGCTTTTATTGATGCGGAACATGCCTTTGACCGTTTTTATGCTGAAAAATTAGGCGTAGATGTCGATAATTTAATTATTTCGCAACCAGATTATGGAGAGCAAGCTTTAGAAATTGCCGATAATTTAATTAGCTCGGGAGCTGTAGATATTGTGGTAATTGACTCTGTTGCAGCCTTAACTCCTAAAAGTGAAATTGAAGGAGAAATGGGAGATTCAAAAATGGGACTTCACGCAAGATTAATGTCACAAGCTTTGCGTAAATTAACTTCTACCATTAATAAAACCAACTGTACTGTTATATTTATCAATCAGTTAAGAGAAAAAATTGGGGTAATGTTTGGTAACCCAGAAACCACAACAGGAGGTAACGCATTAAAATTTTATGCTTCGGTTCGTTTAGATATACGTAGAAGAACGCAAATTAAAGATGGCGAAAATGTAACTGGTAATAGAACCAAAGTGAAGGTAGTGAAAAATAAAGTAGCTCCACCTTTTCAAACTACCGAGTTTGATATTATGTACGGACAAGGGGTTTCTAAGGTTGGTGAAATTTTAGATTTAGGAGTAGAGTATGGTATTATTAACAAAAGTGGTTCTTGGTTTAGCTATGGCGATACTAAATTAGGACAAGGTAGAGACGCTGTGAAAAACCTCATATTTGATAACCCTGAATTGGCAGAGGAACTAGAAGCTAAAATTACCGAAGTAATTAAAGCCAATTAAAACTATAAAAGTCGTACCAACTACGGCTTTTTTTATGCACTCAATTCTCGTATTTTAAATTTATTGAATGAAAAAAATTGCAATTATTTGCATGATGCTGTGCTGGTCTATTAGCTTTGCACAACAAAAATATACCATTAGCGGAACTGTAAAAGAAAAAAATTCATTAGAGTCTATTATTGGTGTAAATATCTATATTCCAGAACTTTTAAAAGGAGTAGTAACTAATGGATATGGTTTTTACTCTTTAACTTTACCAGAAGGAGAATATAACTTAACAATAAGTTTTTTAGGGTTTAAAACCGTTACCAAAAAACTAATACTTCATACCGATCAAAAATTAGATTTTTTGCTAGAAGACGATACTACCAGTTTAGACGAGGTGGTAATTAAAGAAAATACTTCTATCGCAAACTTAAAATCGCCAGAGATGAGTACTTTTAAAGTACCCATCAAAACCATAAAGCAAATGCCAGTAGTTTTAGGCGAGGTAGATATATTAAAATCTATTCAAATGTTACCAGGGGTTTCAAGTGGTGGCGAGGGAGCATCTGGGTTTAATGTTCGGGGTGGAGCAGCCGATCAAAATTTAATACTTCTAGATGAAGCAACAATTTATAACTCCTCTCATTTATTTGGTTTTTTCTCCATTTTTAATGCCGATGCTGTTAAAGATATCAAACTATATAAAGGTGGAATTCCATCTAGATATGGCGGTAGAGTTTCTTCAGTTTTGGATATTCGTCAAAAAGATGGAGATAAAAGTGGAGTACATGTAAATGGAGGTATAGGTTTAATTTCAAGTAGGTTATTGATTGAAGGACCAATAGACAAAGCAAAAAAAGGATCTTTTTTAGTTGCAGGAAGAGGCTCTTATGCGCATCTTTTTTTAAAACTAGCCAATGAACCAAATAGCGCTTATTTTTATGATTTAAACACAAAAATGAGCTATGAACTAAACAGTAATAACCACTTGTTTTTATCGGGTTATTTTGGTAGGGATGTTTTTGAAATTTCAGATAATTTTAATAACAATTACGGTAATACAACTATGAATTTACGCTGGAATCACTTGTTTAACCACAGGTTGTTTTCTAATCTTTCTATGATATATACCGATTATAACTACAAGTTAAATATTAATTCTGTTGGATTTGACTGGAACTCTGGAATTGACAATTTTAATATAAAATACGATATGACCTATTACGTATCTGATAAATTAAAAATGCAGTTTGGCCTCAATGGTTTGCACTATATATTTAATCCTGGTAAAATTACGAGTACAGACAATTCTTCTAGTGTAAATAACGAACAATTGGATAAAAAATACGCCAATGAAGCAGCGTTATACGTTGATTTAGAGCAAGATTTATTGCCTAAACTTACTGTAAAATATGGATTGAGGTATAGCTATTTTAGTAGAATTGGTGACCAACCAGTGCAACTATATGCTAACGATCAACCTGTGATTTTTAACCAAGAACGAGGTATTTACCAACCTGCAAGCCCAATAGGTGAAAAAGAATACAGCAAAGGACAAAAGATCAAAACATTTAACCACTTCGAACCAAGACTAGGACTTGCCTATCAAATCAATGAAATATCATCCGTTAAGGCGGGATACAACAGAATGGCACAATATATTCATTTAATTTCCAATACAAATTCTCCAACTCCACTAGATGTTTGGGCTCCATCTGGTAAATACATCCAGCCGCAAATTTTAGATCAATTTAGTTTGGGTTACTTTACCAATTTTAGCGACAATAGGTTTACTTTAGAAACGGAATTGTTTTATAAAACCGTACAGAATCGCCTAGATTATATAGATGGAGCCGATTTAATTGCAAACAACACCATAGAAACCGAAATTTTATCAGGAGATTTAAGAGCTTATGGTTTAGAAATTTTATTAAAGAAAAATTTAGGAAAATTTACCGGATGGTTTGCCTATACCCTGTCTAAAGCAGAGCAAAGGGTGTTAGGCAGAACACCAATAGAACCTGGTATTAATAATGGGGAATGGTACAATACGGCATACGATAAATTGCACGATTTATCGCTAACCGCACAATACAACCTAAATAAAAAATGGGATTTCGGAGCAAGTTTTGTTTACCAAACAGGAAGAGCAACTACTTACCCAACAGGGTATTATATTTACGAAGGCATTAATGTTCCAGTATATACCAATCGCAACCAAGATAATTTACCTGCATATAACCATTTAGATATTTCGGCAACTTATACCCCAAAAAAGAATGCTAACCAAAAGTGGGAATCGAATTGGGTATTTGGTATTTATAATTTGTATGCAAGAAAAAATGCAGCCTCTATTGCGTTTAGACAAAATGACCAAACCCTAAGTAATGAAGCTGTGCAACTGTCTATTTTTGGTATCGTTCCATCGGTAACATATAATTTTAAATTTTAGGAAGATGAAAAAGGTTTTGTATATAATTTTTGTCTTGATTTTAAGTAGTTCTTGTGAGGAAGTGGTAAATGTGGATTTACAAGAAAGTAAAGAACGCTTGGTGGTAAACGCAAGTTTAAATTGGTTTAGAAATTACCCCGATAATAATTTTGAAACAGGTAATAATCAAATAATTTATTTAACAAAAACAGCTGGTTATTATGATGAAATAGACCCCGCATCTAATGCTATGGTAACCGTTACCAATAATCAAACCAATGAAGTTTTCAACTTTGTAGAGAATGGAACACAAGGAGCTTATGAATGTAACAATTTCAAACCAGTTTTGAACAGTTCTTATACTTTACTAATAAATTATAACGGGGAAGAGTACAGTGCAACGGAAACACTAATAGACGCACCAGTAATTGATAATATAGTACAACAAAGAGGAGGTTTTTTTGATGACGGTCAAATTGTAGTGCAAGTATATTATACAGATAAAGCGAACGAAGAGAACTACTATTATTTTGATTATACAACCTCTATTTCCAATATTAATACTTTAAGCATAGCAAGTGATAAGTTTACCAATGGCAATCAAACCTACGAACAGTTAAGTTATGCTAGTAGAGATGACGATGATGATAAAGAAATTGAACCAGGCGATGTTTTTGATATAGAATTTTTTGAAATTAATAAATCGTATCACTTTTATCTGGATGTTTTATTAGACCAAGTATATAATTCAGGCTTATTTGATCCGATTCCTGCAGAGGTAAAAGGAAACATCGAAAATTTAACCGAAGAACAAAATTATCCTTATGGCTATTTTAGAATAGCAGTGGGCAATAAAGCAAAGGTTATTATTGATGAAAATGATTTATAGAA
>JAUIAA010000171.1 GCA_030425715.1 Bacteroidia bacterium
TGCAGAATACGTTACTAAAGTACACGCTGTGTGTACAAAAACCGGAAATTTAGCGCATTTTAGCCATAGAAAAGTTGCCAATGAAAACTTGGTTTTATTAGGTGAAGTTCAAGAATATGAACCATTAAGTAGGGCTGCCTATTATAAAGCAATACAAGAAGATCAAAAAAGAGAAATCGAAAAAAATGAGTCATAGCCCTGCTGTCTTAGAAATTAGCTCTTCTGCTTTAAAACACAACTTCCACTATTTTAAATCAAAAATAAAGCAGTCTACCAAAATATTGGCGGTTATCAAAGCCGATGGCTACGGATGCTCTTCAACTTTTATTGGTAAAATATTAGAGCAAGAACATGTGGATTATCTTGCTGTTGCCTATGTACAAGAAGGTATTGCCTTACGAAAGGCAAACATTAAATGCCCAATTTTAGTTCTATTTCCTCAAATGGATAATTTGGATGAAATAATTAACTATGATTTAGAGCCTAATTTATACAGTTTAATTTCTTTAAAATTATTTTGCGCAGTAGTAAATAAATCAAAACAATCTAATTACCCTATTCATTTGAAATTAAACACAGGAATGAATCGACAAGGGTATACCAAAAGTGAGATTACAGCACTTAAAAAAATTCTATCCCAAGAAAAAAATATACAAGTAAAGTCTATTTGTACCCATTTTACCTCTAGCAGTAAAGAAGCTGATAATGACTTTAGTCATAATCAAATAAAGCAATACCTAGAGATGTATAAAAGCATTTGTTCGGTTTTAGACGATACTCCACTTAAACATGTTTCTAACACTTCTGGCATCATTAATTTTCCTGAATACCAATTTGATATGGTAAGATTAGGAATTGGTTTATACGGTTTTGGAAATGACCCAAATATTACCAAAGATTTACAATTGGTACCTCGGTTAAAAACCAATATATTTCAAAAACAATACCTAGAAAAAGGAGAGTCAATAGGCTACAATAGAACATTCAATACAGAAAAAAAATCTACTATTGCTGTAATTCCGTTGGGATATTCAGATGGTTTAAACCGTGCTTTGAGTAATAAAGGGCATGTTTTTATCCATGGCAAAAAAGCGCCAATTGTTGGTTCGGTTTGCATGGATATTACTATGGTGGATGTAACTAATATCACATGCAATATTGGAGATGAAGTTGTGATTTTTGAGCATCAAAAAGATGTGCTAGACATGGCTGAAATGTTAAACACCATTTCTTATGAAATTATAACAACCATTTCACCTAGAATTGAAAGGGTTTTACTTTAATTCCTTTAAAGAACCTCTAATTTATCGGCAATTTTCCTATCGTTAGAAAGTCGAGGAATTTTGTTTTGGCCTCCCAGTTTTCCTTCTGATTTCATATAATTTTTAAACCCATCTTTCGCAACTTTTGTAATAATCAAGGGTTGTAATATTTTTCCTGCTATCAAATCAAAATAATAGGTATTTTGTCTTTGCATAGCTTGATCAATACTTTTAGCCAATTGGGGTAAATTTTCTGGCTCCGATTCAAATTCAATAAACCACTCATGGTAAGGCAATTGTTCATCTTTAGGGTTTACCATAGGTGCAACCGTGAATTCTTGTATTTTTATGTCTTGATTTCCAATAGCTTCCTGTAAAGCATGTTCTACTTCCTTTGCAATTACATGCTCCCCAAAGGCGGAAATAAAATGTTTTATTCTTCCTGTAACCATAATCCTATATGGTTTTAAGCAGGTAAATTCAACAGTATCTCCAATATTATAGGCCCACAAACCTGCATTGGTAGAAATAATCATTACATAATTTATTCCTAATTGTACCTCTGCTATGGTTAATCTTGTAGGGTTTTCATTAAAAAATTCATCTGCTGGAATAAATTCATAAAATATACCACTGTTCAAAAGTAAAAGCATACCTGTGTTTTTCCCATAATCCTCTTTTGCCGGCTGCTTGTCTTGGTAGGCAAAAAACCCTTCAGATGCAGGAAAAAGTTCGATAGAATCAATTCTTTTACCAATTAAACTTTCCATGTTTTGTCGGTAGGGTTCATAATTTACCCCTCCATAAACAAACAGGCTAAAATTTGGGAAAATCTCACTAACTTTTTTGCCTTCTTTTTCTATCAGTTTTTCAAAATACATTTGCACCCATGATGGGATTCCGCTAATTAAGCGCATATCGTTCACAACTGTTTCTTCAACAATAGCGTTTACTTTGGTTTCCCAATCGTCAATACAATTTACCTCCCAAGAAGGCATTCTATTACTTTGTAAATATTTAGGTACATAATGTGCTACAATACCTGATAATCTTCCTGTTTTTATTTTGTTTTGTCCATCAATTTCAGGACTTCCTTGTAAGAAAATCATTTTCCCTCCTACAAAATTGGTGTTTCCTGTTTCTGCTATATACAGTAATAAGGCCTCTTTTGCCGCAGCAATTTGATAAGGCATAGACTCTTTAGTTAAGGGAATATATTTTGCTCCAGAAGTGGTGCCCGATGTTTTGGCAAAATAGAGTGGTAGGCCTTTCCATAAAACGTTTTTCTCTCCTTTTTTTATCCTTTCTATGTAAGGTTTTAAGTCTTCATAATCACGTACCGGAACTTTAGCAACGAAATCTTTATGTGATTTTATGGTACTAAAATCATGGTCCTTTCCAAAAGCAGTATGTTTTGCATCCTCAATTAAATTTTTGAAAACTGTTTGCTGCGTAGGTATTGGCTTACTTGCCCATTGATAGACTTTTTTGGCAGTGTAATTGGCATATAACTTGGCTAAGAAAGGTTTTAACACGAGTATAATTTATTTAAAATCAATATAATTGGATGGGTTTACTGGATAACCATCATCCCAAAGTTCAAAATGCAAATGCGCCCCTGTTGAAAGTGTTCCTGTAGAGCCTGCACTAGCGATTACTTCTCCGGTTTTAACCAATTCTCCTTGTTTTTTAAATATAGAAGCATTGTGTTTGTACACAGAAATAAACCCTTGGCTATGTTCTAAAATAACTACATAACCTGTATCTGCTGTAAAGCCAGTAAAAACCACAACTCCATCGGCTACAGCCTTAACAGGTGTATCTTTATCCACTGCAATATCTATGGCATAATGTTTGTCTTTTACATTGTACTCTTCTGTAATTTCACCTTTAATAGGAGCTGTAAACACGATATCGGTATTTTTTTTAGCTTGCTCAAAAACACTAAATCGATCTTCCTTTTCCACCTCTTCTCGAAAAGCAGAATCTACTGCAGATGGAGCAAAATCTATTTGGTCAATTCTAATTTGATGTAAGACAGAATCCTTATTAAACTTTACTCTTTTAATTTCACCTTTCAATACTTGCTGTATGTTTTTAATATATAAATCATTTACTGAAAGGACTTGTTTTAACGAGTCCATTTTATATACCAATGTGGTTGCTTCCTTTTTTAATTCTGTAGAAGAATAGCCTTGTAAATATTCTTTTAGTGGTGTAACTGCTATAATAAAAGTGGTTAAAGCAATAAGAAATACAGAAAACAAACTGCCAAAAACAAAGGCGTTTAACCTATTAAGTTTGAACGAAAAGCGCTCTTCAAAGGTATCTTCATTTAATACAACAAACCTATATTTATAAGTTAATTTTTCTTTGAATTTACTTTTCTTTTTCTTTTTTTCCATTACAAACGGTCTCTAAGCAAATATACAATGTTTTTTATGTAGGTTTTTGTGAAGCCTTTCTTAAAATTTGAAAACTACTTTTTATAAAAATTCATTTCTTCACAATAAATTGCAACGGTTTGTGGTAAAAGTACTCGAACATCTTTTTTATTTTGAATAGATTTACGAATAAAGGTAGATGAAATCTCTACCACTGGAGCATTTACAAAATGGATTTTATCATGCTGGTGAAATATAGATTTTTCTTTGTTTTCATAAACCCTTGGGTAAACATAGATCTCATGATTTTTTAAAATCGTTTCATAGTTTTTCCATTTATGAAAGTTTTGCAGGTTATCTTCTCCCATAATTAAACTAAAATGGTAGTCTGGATATTTATCGTATAAATGTGCAAGGGTATTTACGGTGTAATTGGGTTGTGGTAAACCAAATTCAATATTGCTAGCCTTTAATTTTGGAAAATCTTCTACGGCAATTCTTACCATTTGTAACCTGTGGTGGTCCGCCAAGAGCGAACTTTTTTTCTTAAACGGATTAAGAGGTGTAACCACAAACCACACTTGGTCTAAATTGGTAAACTGGCTCAAATGATTTGCTAAAATCATATGCCCAATATGAATTGGATTGAAGGTGCCAAAATACAAACCAATTTTCATTACGCTATGCTTTTTTTATAAAATTACTAACCAATTTATAAGCCTCTTTCTTGACTAGATTTAAATTGTCGTTCACTAAAACCGTATCAAAATCATGAGCAAATTTCAATTCTCTTTCCGCTTTTGCTACGCGTTCCACAATTTTTTCCTCACTATCTGTTTTTCTATTTCTAAGCCTCTCTTCCATAATTTCAATAGAAGGCGGTTGTACAAAAACTGCTAAAGTTTGATCTGGAAATTTTCTTTTAATTCGCAATCCACCAACCACGTCAATATCAAAAATTACGTGTTTGCCACTTTTCCAAATACGTTCTACTTCCGATTTTAAAGTCCCATAAAAATTATTGGCATAAACTTCTTCCCATTCTACAAATTCATCATTAGCAATACGCTTTTTAAAATCTGCAGCACTAATAAAATAATAGTCTTTGCCATCCATTTCTTGACCTCGGATTGCTCTTGAAGTAGCCGAAATAGAAAATCCAATACCCAACTCTTCTTGTGCCAGCAAGTGTTTTACAATGGTAGTTTTACCCGATCCTGAGGGTGCCGAAAAAACAATTAATTTACCAGAATTATTTTTCATGATTAAAGAACATTTAGTAGTTGTTCTTTTATTTTTTCTAATTCGTCTTTCATTTGCACCACCATTTTTTGCATGGGTGCATAATTGGCTTTAGAACCAATGGTATTAATCTCTCTTCCTATTTCTTGGGAAATAAATCCCAATTTTTTGCCATTGGAAACTTTTCCATTTAATTCTTCTAAAAAGTAATCTAAATGGTTCTTTAACCTTACTTTTTCTTCGGTTATATCTAATTTTTCTAAGTAGTAAATAAGCTCTTGTTCAAACCTATTTTCATCAATGGTTAACTTTAAATCGCTAACAGCTTTAAACAGTTTTTCTCTTACAGCATCTAGTCTATCTTGATCTAAATCAACTACT
>JAUIAA010000172.1 GCA_030425715.1 Bacteroidia bacterium
TGGAGTAGGATTAGATAGTGAAATAATAAATCGGCACTTTCATTTAAAAAGAGACTTTCATCGTTGTCCTTTGCTTCAATTACAACTTCCACAGCTTCCTCTCCTACTTTCTGTGCAATTTTATTGATTCCTTTTTTAAATAAAGAAGCCACGTAAGATTTTTCGTCTAAATTCTCTTTTCTATCTGTTATCACAGCTTCTAATTTTGATAAAAAACCATAAGAGTTGGTATTGCTTTCTGCCCAACAAGTATCTGTTCCTTTATGACATGTAGGTCCAATAGGGTTTACTTTAATTAGCAAACTGTCTTGATCACAATCATTTTTTATTTCTACAAGGTTTAAAAAATTCCCGCTTTCTTCACCTTTTGTCCACAATCTACCTTTGGTTCGGCTAAAAAATGTAACCTTTTGCGTATCCATGGTTTTTTGAAATGCTTCCCTATTCATATAGCCCAACATCAACACATTTTTTGTATTCACATCTTGTATAATTGCAGGCACCAATCCATCCTTATTCTTTGAAAAATCTATTTCTTTCATCACTATTTTATTTGTACTGTATACTTATAATCGCACAGCAATTTTATTGTTTTTTAATTCCTTTTTTAAATCCATTATGTCTATTTCCTTAAAATGAAAAACACTCGCCGCCAAAGCAGCATCTGCTTCACCATTTATAAATGTATCCACAAAATGTTGCATCGTACCTGCTCCTCCTGAAGCAATGATAGGAATATGTAAATTTCTAGACAATTTTTGTAATGCTTTATTAGCAAAACCTGCTTTTGTACCATCATGGTCCATAGAAGTAAATAAAATTTCGCCAGCACCTCTATCCTGTACTTCTTTTGCCCATTGAAATAAATCCAATTCTGTGGGTACTTTCCCTCCAACCAAATGTACTTTCCAATTGCCATCCATTTGTTTTGCATCGATAGCTACCACTATACATTGGGATCCAAATTTTGCAGCTAAATCATTAATCAATTGCGGGTTTTTAACTGCTGATGAATTGATGGAAACCTTATCCGCACCAGATTTTAAAAGTACATCTACATCTTCAACGCTAGAAATTCCACCACCAACCGTAAATGGAATGTTTACTTTCTCGGCAACATGTATCACCAAATTGGCTAATGTTTTTCTTTTTTCTTCTGTTGCAGAAATATCTAGAAAAACCAATTCATCTGCACCGTTTTTGGCATAAAAATCAGCTAACTCTACTGGGTCTCCAGCATCTCTTAAATCTAAAAAATTGATTCCCTTTACTGTTCTTCCGTTTTTTATATCCAAACAAGGAATGATTCTTTTTGTCAACATAATCAATTGATCTGAAGTATGAATTTTTCCAATTCTACTAAACTTATTCTATTTTCATAAATGGCTTTTCCTATAATTACTCCTTCACAGCCTAATTCTTGTAATTTAGGAAGTTCGGCTAATTCAGAAATACCACCACTAGCAATTAATTTTATATTTGGTATCGCTGCTAACATGTTTTTATACAACGGAAAAGAAGGTCCTTCTAACATGCCATCTTTGGCTATATCTGTACTAATTACATACTGAATTCCTTTGTTTATATATTTTTCTACAAAAGGAATAATATCAAAGTTAGATTCTTCCTGCCAACCGCTAATGGCAATTTTTCCGTTATTCGCATCTGCACCTAAAATAATTTTTTTGCCACCATATTTTTGTAACCAATCTAAAAATACCGATTCATTTTTAACCACAATACTACCTGCGGTTATTTGATTTGCCCCACAATCAAAAGCGATCTTTAAATCTTCCTCCGATTTTAGTCCGCCGCCAAAATCAATTTTTAAATTGGTACGACTGGCAATGGATTCTAATATTTTGTGATTTACAATTTTTTTAGATTTTGCACCATCCAAATCTACCAAGTGCAAGTACTCAATTCCATGTGCTTCAAATTGTTTGGCAATTTCAAGCGGGTTTTCGTTGTAAATTTTTTTGGTACTGTAATCACCTTTGGTAAGCCTAACACACTTACCTTCAATGATATCAATTGCTGGAATGATTCTCATTTTACTAGATTTTTGTATTTAGATTTAAAAAGTTTTTTAAAACTTTTTCTCCTGCCGAACTGCTTTTTTCTGGGTGGAACTGTACCCCATAGAAATTATCTTTTTGCAAGGCGGTAGCATAATTTAAACCATAATTCGTGGTTGCAATTTCATATTTATTTTTTGGCACATAATAGCTATGAACCAAATACATAAATTCTCCCTCGTTTATGCTGTGAAACAATGCTCCTTTTAAATTACTTATTTGGTTCCAACCCATTTGTGGAATTTTTTCGCCAGAGGGAAATTTCTTTACCGCAACTTCAAATATTCCTAGTCCGGTAGTATTTCCTTCTTCAGAAGAATTACACATCAACTGCATGCCTAAACAAATACCTAAAACAGGCTGTTTTAATTTTGGAATCAATTCGTCTAAACCACTAATTTTAAGCATCTGCATTGCGTTACTGGCTTCGCCAACACCAGGGAAAATAATTTTATCGGCATCCAAAATTTCTTGCTGGTTGTTCGATAAAATCGCATGGAAACCCAATCTTTGCATGGCAAATTTTACCGATTGTACATTACCTGCTCCGTAGTCAATTATTACAATTTTCATTTCATTCCAAAATTTATAGCATGCCCTTTGTGCTTGGTAATATCATTTTATCGACATCTCTTTTTACAGCCACTTTTATTGCTTTGGCAAAAGCCTTGAAAATGGCCTCAATTTTATGGTGTTCATTGGTGCCTTCTGCTTTGATGTTTATATTTGCTTTTGCTCCATCTGTAAAGGATTTAAAAAAATGAAAAAACATTTCAGTAGGTAAATCTCCAATCTTTTCTCTCTTAAATTCAGCATCCCAAACCAACCAGTTTCTACCTCCAAAATCTATGGCTACCTGTGCTAAACAATCATCCATGGGCAAGGTAAATCCATAACGTTCTATTCCCAATTTATCTCCCAAAGCTTGTTGAAAAACTTCTCCCAGTGCAATAGCCGTATCTTCAATAGTATGGTGTTCATCTACTTCTAAATCACCTATCACTTTTATGGTTAAATCCATCATACCGTGCTTCGCTATTTGATCTAGCATATGATCAAAAAAAGGCAAACCTGTGTCTATATCGGCTTGACCGGTACCATCTAAATTTAAACTAATATTTATATCGGTTTCTTTGGTTTTACGAGTAATATTTGACTCCCTTTCTGATAATTTTAAAAACTCATAAATTTCCTTCCAACGGGTAGTCTCCAAAGCGATAAAATCTTGTAATTCTGTTTTTTTAACCGTTATTTCATCACTTCCCAAATTACTATTGTCGTTGATATAAATTCCTTTTGCATTTAAGTTTTTTGCCAATTCTACATCTGTTAATCTATCTCCAATTACAAAGGAGTTCTCTAAATCATAATTATTAGAAAAATATTTGGAAAGTAAGCCTGTATTGGGCTTACGGTTTGGCGAATTGTCTTTGGCAAAACTTCTATCTATATAAATATTTTTAAATATAACCCCTTCCTTTTCAAAGGTTTTTAAAAATAAATTATGTACTGGCCAAAAAGTATTTTCAGGAAAAGATGTTGTTCCCAAACCATCTTGGTTGGTTATCAAAACCAATTCAAAATCTAATTCTGTAGCGATTTTTCGCATAAAGCATAATGCTTCTGGATAAAAAGTTAGCTTTTCAAAACTATCTATTTGTTCATCTGCAGTTTCCTTTATCAAAGTTCCGTCTCTATCAATAAATAATACTTTTTTCATGATGGATTAATTGTCTAGTTGTACTAAGTTTTTAATTAATTTTTCATTTTCTTGTGCTGTTCCTACCGTAATTCTCAAGCAATTATTGCATAAAGGTTCGTTGGTTCTATTTCTTACTACCACATCATTTTCAATAAGTTGTTGGTATCTTAAGTTGGCATCGTCTACTTTAACCAATAAAAAGTTTGCATCAGATGGATAGATTGTTTCTATAAAAGATATTTTTTTTAAAGATACAATCAACGCTTCTCTGTTTTTTAAAATGCGTTGTATTTCCTTTTCTACGGTTGCATTGTTTTCTAAACTTTTCAAAGCAGTACTTTGTGTGAGCACATTTACATTGTAAGGCATCTTTATTTTTTGAAGGATATTTATTATTACAGAATTGCTATAACAAATTCCTAATCTAATACCTGCCAAACCGTAGGCTTTTGATAATGTTTGTGTTACAATTAAATTATTGTAATTCTTCACTTCTTGCAACCAACTTTTTTCTTCGGTAAAATCGATATAAGCTTCGTCAATAACTACCAGTATATCTTGCTCTAATAACTTTTTTATCGCTGATATTTGCATCAAATTACCCGTAGGATTATTTGGTGAGCAAACAAATACTATCTTGGTATTTTTATCTACTGATGCTATAATTCTATTTGTTTGAAGCTGAAAATCATTGGTCAATGGCACATTTTTAATTGCCACATTATTCAACGCAGCCAAAACTTTATACATACCATAAGTTGGGGGATTGATAATGATATTGTCTTTATTGGGCTCACAGAAGGCTCGAAAAATTAAATCGAGTACTTCATCACTACCATTACCTAACAATATATTTTCACTTTGAATTCCTTTAATTTCGGACAAGCGATTTTTAACCGCAATTTGATTTGGATCAGGGTATCGATTTAAACCATTCTCAAAAGGGTTTTCATTTGCATCTAAAAAAGTATGCTCAGAACCCGCATCTTGAAATTCATCTCTAGCAGAAGAATAGGCTTGTAACTTAGCAATACTTGGGCGTAACATCTTAGCAATATCAAAAGTTTTATTTTTCATTTGCCTCTTTTTTTAATTGTTCCAGTCTCAAACTAACTGCATTTTTATGTGCAAATAAACCCTCTGCCTCTGCCATTAGCTCAATGGTGTTCCCTATATTTTGTATGCCTTTTTTGGTAATTTCCTGAAAACTAATTGCTTTTGTAAATGCATCTAAATTTACCCCACTATAATTTTTGGCATAACCATTGGTTGGTAAGGTGTGGTTGGTACCCGATGCGTAATCTCCAGCACTTTCGGGAGTATAATTCCCAATAAATACAGAGCCTGCATTTGCGATTTGATTTACATATTTTAAATTATTATTTGTACATAAAATAAAGTGCTCTGGCGCGTAATTATTGATCCAATCCATCGCTTCCGTATCAGAATCAAAATAAATCAACTTAGAATTATTTATGGCTTTTTTAG
>JAUIAA010000173.1 GCA_030425715.1 Bacteroidia bacterium
TCCCCAATAAGCATTATAATTAATATGCTTTAAATCGTATACTTCTTTGGTGTTTGGCGAAGATTTTCCTCTACTATTTGAAGCATAAATTGCAGTAAAGTTCAAACTGTGTTTATTTGAGAATTGTTTTTCAATTGCTGTCAAAAATGAAATTGCTTTATATGGCGTTCCCTCTCTAAATCCTTCTTGCGCAAAGCGATAAGACCCTGTAAAAGTAAAATACCAACCATTACCCAGCAAACCAGTATTGTAAGTTGCCATAACCCGCCCAGTATAACTCCGATTACTTGCGGCATAAGATACTTTTAACCCCTTTCTATTTAATGAGCTTCTTGTATTCATATTTGTAATCCCACCAATTGTTCCGAAATTGGTTTCGCTAGGTTGGCTATTTGAGGTAAAATCTTGGTTACGCATTACATCGTTAAGTCCGCCCCAATTGCTCCATTGCGGCCGGTTGTGATATAATTTATTCATAACCGTACCATTGAGGGTGATATTAGTATAAGAAGCATCTAAACTTCTAGGACGAAAAAAAGTTGGACTAAATTCATAAGCAACGGTTTTATAAAAAACATCTTTTGAAGCCGTTAATACTCCTGCAATACTTTGTGATTCCCCTTTTTCTATATCCATTACATCTTCATTACTCAAATAAATAAGATTTTCTTCTTGGGCTATTGGTAATGCACTTTCTAAAAAAATAAGTCCAAAATCTAAAAATGAATTGTTTTCTTTTATCTCAAATGGGATGTTTTTGGTACTAAAATCTCTAGCAAATATTTGCAGTGTATATTTACCGAAAGGAACATTGTTTATAAAAAATATTCCACTCCCATTTGTGTTGGTCTGCATATTTGCATTTAGAACAGTAACTGTTACATGCTCTAATTCTTTATTAGAAGAAAAAGACAGTATTTTTCCAGTAATACTACCCATCGATTGTGCTTTTCCGATGGAGATGACAAAAAATAGTAATATGAAAAAAGGAAAATAAATTTTCATATAAATCTGGTTATGATACGGTTAGTTGGTATTTATTTGATGTAGAAAAATATTTAAGGTTAACATGAAAAAAAATTATGAGAAAAATGTTAACCTTTTATTTCATCCACCATTAATAGTAAAAAGATTTTGTTTTTATTTAATTAATGAAGCTCTTTACATCGTTCTTATTTTCACTGTTTTTATTTATTCAAGCCCCTCAATGTCAAAACATTTCCTATAAAATAAGAACGATTGCTTTTTATAATGTCGAAAACCTTTTCGATACCATTAATTCCCCAGATACTTTTGACGAAGATTTTACTCCAAAGGGGAGAAACCATTACAGTTCTACAATTTATCGGCATAAAATTGAAAATATTGGGAAAGTCATATCTCAAATTGGAAAGAAAAAAGCCAATAGTCCTCCTGCCATAATCGGACTAGCAGAAGTTGAAAACATTTCTGTATTAAAAGATTTAATCCAATCTTCCGCACTAAAAAATTATAATTACCAAATCATTCATCAAGATTCACCAGACTTAAGAGGTATCGATGTTGCGTTTTTATACCGTGAAAACGCTTTCCAACCTATCCATTTTGAATCTTTTGAGGTAAAATTATGGGAAGAAAACGGCCAAAGAATTTATACACGTGATCAACTATTAGTAAGTGGGTTTTTGGATGACGAATTGGTACATATCATTGTAAACCATTGGCCATCGCGCAGAGGCGGAAAAATAAAAAGTGAATCAAAAAGGGAAAAAGCAGCCTATGTTTTACAAACTGCTATTGACAAAATAAGGCGGGAAGAAAAGAATCCAAAAATGATACTTATGGGTGATTTTAATGATGACCCAACCGACAGAAGCATTAAAAATGGGCTGAAAAGTGTTAAAGATGTAAATAAAGTAAATGATTCTACATTTTACAACCCTATGGAATCTATGTTTCAAAAAGGAATGAATACTTTAGGTTATCGGGACAAAATCAATTTATTCGATCAAATATTATTATCCTCTAATTGTATTACGCCAAACCATGATTTTTCTGTTTATCAATTCTACAAAGCAGGAGTTTTTAACCCAAAATATTTAATACAACAAAAAGGAAAATACAAAGGTTACCCTTATCGAAGTTTTCAAAATAGTATATTTACGGGTGGTTTTAGCGACCATTTTCCTGTGTATATTTACCTAATTAAAAAGCAACTCTAAAAATGAAAATAATGAAAAAAACAGGTCTTTTTTTAACGCTCTTATTTTTAAGCTCTTGGTCTTATGCCCAAATGATTACCCAAGAAATTAAAATGCCATACGACAAAGAGTTTGATAGTATTGTAAAGCTTAAAAACATTCAAGTAGGAGAGGAAATTAAAGTGTATACCCAGTTTCAAGTAGATGATCAAAAAGAAATAATAAATGTAGTAGCCAAGGGCACGGATCCTATTTTTGAGCGAGAAGCAATTTTAATTTTGAGTAATTACTTGGCGGAATTAAAAGAAAAAGGCATTGTTAAAAAGCCCGAGACCAAATATACTTCAGTAATAATTATGAAAATTGGCGAATAAAAAATTTCTTGAAACCAACTATCCCCAGGGCAAGCCCCAGGAGTATTTCCGCTAGTTTCATTTCGACAAGCTCAATGCATCGCATTTTGGCTTTTAGGCCAAAAACCGAAATTTTGTTATTAGATTCCCGTTCCTGTCTGCCGGCAGGCAGGTTCACGGGAATGACAGGTTCAACGGAAACCCCGATGCAAGCATACGGGGAATTCTTTTCGATTAAAATAACGCTTTCACCATATCCATCATATTTCCAACTTTCACTATTTCTATCTGATAGTTTTTGGTTGGAAATTTATTGTATTTAGAAAGGATAATTTTTTTAAAGCCCAATTTTTCGGCTTCTAAAATTCGTTGCTCTACCTTGTTTACCGCTCGAATTTCTCCTGAAAGGCCAACCTCTGCGGCAAAACAAATGTCTTGTGCAATAGCTTCGTCTTCATTAGAGGATAAAATTGCGGATACTACAGCCAAATCAATGGCAGGATCTTCTACTTTTAAACCACCTGCTATATTTAAAAATACATCTTTCGCACCCAATCTAAAACCAGCTCTTTTTTCTAATACGGCCAATAACATATTTAACCGCTTGATGTTATAGCCTGTTGCTGAGCGCTGTGGGGTGCCATAAACTGCCGTACTAACTAGGGCTTGCACTTCAATCATCAAAGGCCGCATACCTTCTAAAGTTGCAGCAATTGCCGAGCCTGTTAAATTCGCATCTTTTTCAGATATCAATATTTCTGAGGGATTAGAAACTTCTCTTAATCCAGAATTTTGCATTTCAAAAATTCCCAATTCGGCCGTAGAGCCAAATCTATTTTTATTGGCGCGCAATATTCTATAACTGTGGTTTCTATCTCCTTCAAACTGCAACACCACATCTACCATATGCTCCAATATTTTCGGCCCTGCAATGGCACCATCTTTGGTAATATGTCCAATTAAAACTACCGGAGTATTGGTTTCTTTGGCAAATTTTATAAGCTCTGCTGTAGTTTCTCTAATTTGAGAAATACTTCCGGGAGACGCCTCAATATAATCCGTATATAAGGTTTGTATGGAATCGATTACCAAAACTTCAGGCTGTTGATTCTCTACAATTTTAAAAATATTTTGGGTTTTGGTCTCAGTTAAAATCAAGCAATCTTCATTTTTGCCTGCTAATCTTTCAGCCCTTAGTTTTATTTGCGATTGGCTTTCTTCACCAGAAACATACAAAACTTTGTTTTGCATCAATAAGGCAATTTGTAGCAATAAAGTAGATTTACCAATTCCAGGTTCACCACCTAATAAAACTACAGAACCGGTAACCAAACCACCACCTAAAACTCTATTTAGCTCGTTATTATTGGTGGGAATTCTTGTTTCTTCCAAAGTTGAAATCTCATGAATTTTTAATGCTTTGGATGCTTTTTTAGTAGGTTTTGAAAGTTGCCAATTTCGCTTTTCTTCTTTTTGAATAACCTCTTCTACAATGGTATTCCATTCGTTACAAGCATTACATTTTCCAACCCATTTTGGGTATTGTGTTCCGCAATTCTGACAAAAAAAAGTAGTTTTTGTTTTAGCCATTTACACTTTTTTTAATGCCAATTTCTCTCCATCAAATACCGCATAAGTAAAGTGCGTTATCCAATCTCCGGTATTGATATAGGTAGAATTAGCTCCAACTTTTATTTCCATGGGCAAATGCCTATGTCCAAATAAAAAATAATCGTAGTGTTTGGTTTCCAATTTTTTCTTGGCATACTGTACCAACCATTCATGGTCTTCGCCTAAAAATTTAATGTCTTCATCACCAGAGATGAGTTTGTTTTTGGTAGATAAATACTGTGCCAAACGTACTCCTAAATCTGGGTGTAACCAACGATACAACCATTTTGAAAAGGGATTGGTAAATACTTTTTTCATGCGCTTATACCCCAAATCTCCAGGGCCTAAACCATCGCCATGACCAATTAAAAATTTCTTACTATTAAAGCTAAACTCTTGTGGATGGTGAAAAATAGGAATATTTAATTCTGTTTCAAAGTATTTTTCCATCCATAAATCGTGGTTGCCTACAAAAAAATAGATTTTTATACCGCTGTCTCTCAATTCTGCCAATTTGCCTAAAACCCGAACAAAACCTTTGGGTACTACTTTTTTATATTCAAACCAAAAATCGAATAAATCTCCTAATAAAAATATAACTTCTGCATCTTGCTTGATTTGATCCAACCAGTTTACAAATTTCCTTTCACGCTGTTGACTCTTCTCTACCGAGGGAATGCCAAAATGCTGGTCGGATGCGAAATATATTTTTTTATTTGCGGGTAAATTCATTTAATGCTGTACAAATTAGCTTTGATCTTCGGCAAACCATTCTGCATACGAGTTTGCGGTTTCGTATAATTTTAACGAATGTAAGGAAACATTTTTAGGTAATTGTAATTGAATTCTTTTTGCAAAATCAAACAACATTTTTTCACTGGTAGGTTGGTAAGGCACCAAAACCACTTTTGAAGAATGATCTTCAATCTTATCGGCCAATTCTTTATGTGGTGAATTTTTGTTTAAAACAACGGCATGGTCAAATTTGTCTACAATTTCTTTATTTACTATTTTTTTTAAATCACCAAAATCTAAAACCATTCCATTCTTTGGGTGTTTATCATCTTCAATGGGACTGCCAATAACCGTTACATATAATTAGTAGCTAT
>JAUIAA010000174.1 GCA_030425715.1 Bacteroidia bacterium
TCCTTGTTCCATGGCAAATAAAGTAATGGCTCTATACATAGCTCCCGTATCTACATATACATAGCCAAGTTCTTTAGCTAAAAGTTTTGCAACCGTACTTTTACCCGTTGAGGAATATCCATCTATGGCAATTGTTATTTTAGGTTTGTTGGTCATTTTAAAATCCTTTTCTTTTTAAATCAATTAATAATGTAAATGTACTCGTATTTTCTGCAGGATGGTATTGGGTATAGGCATAATCTAATTTGAATCTTCCCATTTTCAACCCAAAGCCTGCCGTAATCCCTGCAAAAGTTTTCGATTCTGTTAATTTTAATTCAGCCGCTCTTCTAAAATTATAGCCCAACCTGAGATTAAACCCTTTGTCAGGAAATAGTTCTGCTCCAATTACCATGTGGCGAACTGCATTGGTAAAAAAATTAATATCTTCTTCCTTTGTATTTCCATCTAAATCTGTATTTCCATTGGATGGATTTGGAACCGCAATATTCCATTTCTGCAAGTTATTCATGGTAAAATACCATTTTAGAGGCACATCTTCTAATTTATACGAAATCCCTACTGCTATTTCTAAAGGCAAATCTTCCCTTTTCTCATCGTAAACAGAAAACTGATAGCCTATATTTCTTATCACTGCCGTAAAACTATAAGGTCTAAAATCAGAATAATACAATATACCAAAATCCATAGCAGCACCTGTAGAAGTATAATTATCAATTTTAGAACTTAAAAATTTAAGATTTGCTCCAATATAAAAATCGGTCCAAGGAAAATTATAAGCATATCCTACAGAGAAAGCTAAATCTCGCGCACCAAAGACTCCAACTTCTTCTCCATTTTCATCTGCCTCTATAAAACTGCCATAATCTATATATTGAATTCCTCCATGTAAAGTCCCAAATCTCCTATTTACCAAATGTGCAAAGGTTACAGCACCCATATTGATATCGGCTAGATAATTTACATAATTCACCGATAATTGATTATCCATAAACCTACTAATGGTAGCAGGGTTCCAAAGCGGTTGGTTTACATCGTCTACCATATTCAAAACCTCTCCACCTAAAGCTGCTTGGTGTGCAGAGGTAGGGATATTTAAAAAAGTATATACTTTCTCCCCGCCAACTTGTGCAGTAATCACGTTAAAAAAAGAATATACAATTATGGTAAAAACTATTTTCATAGAATTTACAAAGAAAATGTAAAATTAGCTTTTATCGATAGATTTTTTTACATTTTATAATAGGCAAAACAATATTTTTATGAGGGGTCTATGTTTTGATTTACGCTAAAAAAGTTAGTTGGATCATACTTCTTTTTAATAGTAACAAGTCTATCGTAATTATGTTTGTAACTCGCTTTCACTCTTTCTTGCCCTTCATCCATCATAAAATTAGAATATGCCCCTCCTAAAGAATATGGATGCAGTGCATCATAATAATCTTTACACCAATTGGTAATTTTATCAGCATTGGATGGATCGGGGTCTACTCCTACAATTACACCAGCATATTTTGCATTTCTGTATGCCCAAGCTGTATCGGTATCTTTAGGTTTTCCAGCTGCTCCACTTATTGGGTATAAATGCATTTGAGACAAACCTGTTGGAATTATTTTACCAAATTTTAGGTGCTGTTTTCGTGCTTCTTCAGGAATACTATCAAAAAAATCGGCTCTCCAATACCATTGCAAACCATGAGGCAATAAAGGATCAAATAAAGTTTGAATAGCCGGGTATGGCATTTCTCCCACATGTTCAAAAATTGGTTCTTTAGCTCTAACTTCGGCAAATACTTCTTCAAATTTATCTGGATTTCCAGTATAACACCAAATAATTCCGCAAACATGCGCATCGGTTAAAAAATCAGGAAATGGCGGCACAGGAACTTTCATTACAGAAATAAACCCATTTAAATCTTCTGGAGCTCTATGTATAAAATCATCATACCATTCCATTATTTCATCCAATCGCTCTAGTGGCCAAAACATTGGGCCTCCAATTACATTTTTTAGTGGATGGGCTTGAAATTTAAAGGAGGTAACTATTCCAAAATTTCCACCACCACCACGTATGGCCCAAAACAAATCTTCATGTTTATGTTTACTTACGGTAACAGATGAACCATCTGCCAAAACCATATCTGCTTCTAATAAATTATCTATTGTCAATCCATATTTTCTAGACAAGTGACCAACTCCACCTCCCAAAGTTAACCCTCCAACACCTGTGGTAGATATAATTCCTGCAGGGATTGCTAAACCAAAAGCATGTGTTGCATGATCTACTTCTCCCCAAAGATTTCCACCTCCAACTCTTACCGTATTATCCTCTGTATTTACGCGAATAAATTTTATTCCTGAAAGATCAATAACCAAACCATCATCACAACTACCAAGCCCACCGCCATTATGTCCACCACCTCTAACTGCGGTGAGTATTTTGTTATCTCTTCCAAAATTAACGGCACTAATCACATCGGCCACATCTGCACATTTGGCAATCATTGCTGGCTTCTTATCAATCATACCATTATAAAGTTTGCAAGATTCCAGATAATTAGCATCTGTAGGCATTACTAATTCTCCTCGAAGTGCGTTTCTTAAGTTTGTAATTTGTTCTTCCATAATTTTTGTATTAGTAGTTAGTACATAAAATGTTAATTTATATCTATACAATTAACACTTATATTGATAATCTAAAATTAGGTTTATCTAATGAGAGGGCTTATAACTTTTCAATCAGAAAGTTATACTTTTTATTCATCATTTGGTAAATGACTCTAATTTTTAATTACAGAAGGCAGTTTGTTAAATCGCATTTTAAAAGCCTTTGTAAAATAGGTAGGACTATTATAGCCTAAATCGTAAGCAATTTCAGAGACGGTTTTATTGCTGTTTTTTAATTCTTTGATAGATTGTTTTAACCTAAGTTCCTGAATTAATTTGTTTGGAGAAAAACTGGTTATCTTACTTAATTTTCTATAAGATTGGGCTGTACTCATTCCTAAGTGCTCACTTAATGTTTTTGCGTTAAACTTTGAATTATAAATATTGGTGTCCAATATATTAAACAGTTTTTCTAAAAAGTTAAAATCATTTTCTTTAATAATTCTAAACGCAGAAATATCAATCTTACGCAAACTTATTTCTTTATCTGCTATTAATTTAGTAGAATTACAAATAAAAATAGAACCATCCTTACCCATTTTGCATAGTATCTTATTCTTTAGAATCGTTTTCTCAAAAAGTTGATTTCCCTTTTCATCTACTGGATCTCCTGTAACTAAACCAGCTGTAAACTCAAATGAACTTTTGTTCTGTTTTAAATATTCAAAAATCTCTAGTACGCTTAAAATGGCTTGGTAAGCAGAAGTAAAAGAAGCTGATATTTCTTCCTGAGGTTTTCTAATAATTATTCCCCCATACTTCTCAATTATAGATAAGACCTCAATATGGCACTTGTAAAAATCGTTGTTAAAATTTAAAACATCTAACAATAATATGGTTCTATACCCCAAATCTAGTTCTCCTTGAACGGTACGTGCCAAGTCGTTCTCATCTTTTTTACCAGCTCCTAAATAAAGATTATATTCGTCATCTGAAACTTCAATAATATTGCATGCGGTCATGCCATGCGACTTAAGGTGCACCCTATTACATGCCTCCTTATTTGGGCCTTTCATTAAACAAAAAATAGTTTTGGCTTCTGGATTTACCCAATATTTAATTTGCTCCACATCAAATTGTTTCTCAACAGCCAAATCTTGCAAATGTGCTTTTAATACATCTTCAACAGTGAAGTTGTCACTATCGACCATATGAATATCCATAAATAAAGGCATAGTAGTTCTAAAGATATATATTTATATTTAAAACTCCAACTATCAATTGTTTACCACGGTTTTAATTCTTAGGAAATAAGCTTTTATCTAAGTTAGGAATCAACTTTAGTGCGTTTTTATAATAGAGTTTTTTTAAAACTTCGTCCGACAAGTCTAAGCCATACATTGCCCAAAAGGCATGGTATTTTTTATGGTAAGGAAAATACTCATCTGCCGTTTCTAATACTCTAAAATAGGTGGGAAACTCTTCTGGTTTCCAACTGTCTTTTCCAAACAAAACTCTATCTTGATACTTTTCAAAAAATTGTTTGGCAAAACGAGGTTGTCTTCCAAGTTCTGCTATAATTGCTCCAATTCCTACATACATATTTGGCATTTCTTCTAAAAGTTCTCCTAATCTTCCCAAATCATTCGCATACCATCCCATATGAGCATTTATAAATTTTGTTTTGGGATGAGCTTTAAACATTGCGTGCTGCTCATTGATTAAAGTTTGCCATGCCACAGGGTCGTTATCACTCCTTTTCCTTCTAGGATGTGTTTTTAATTCTAACCAACGTTCATTGTCACTATCAAAATCGTTCCAAAAAGATTTAGGATCCGCAGTATGAATTAATACAGGCACCCCAAGCTCTCCACATTTATTCCAAATTGGTGCTAATCTTGGATCGTTAATTTTAATCCTATTACCGTCACTGTCTTTGTTGTATAAACCTAGGCTTTTATAAACTTTTAAGCCTCTAGCTCCATTATGAATATCCTTTTCTAACTGTGCTACTGTATTTTCTATCCAATCTTTTTTTCCTAGGCCATTAAAGTTAATATTAGCAAAAACTACAAATCTATTTGGAAAGTTTGTTTTGATATTTTGTACAGATTTTATCAAATCATCTCCAGATCTTCCACTTAAATTTACCATTATGCCCATATTCAAGGTATCCATTGCTACAATTACTGCTGTTAGATCTTGATTAGGCATTTTATATTGATGACCATGAACATCAATAAATGGAAATTTTGCCTTTTTAACTGGGTGTTTAGGTACTACTAATGTTGAGGTTGGGTTGTATTCTTCAAAGGTTAAATCCTGCGAAAAGGAAAAGGTTGAAATAAGTAATAAGAATGATAAGATGTAAATAAACTTCATATATTTAATTTTAAAACCCAAAAATACTTTAATTGTGCATACATACAATATTTTTACAAATATTAACAGAGTCAAATATATTGCACAAAAAAACCCAATACTTTAATAAGTATTGGGTTTTTAAAAGAAAGGCAACGACTTACTCTCCCACCATTGGCAGTACCATCAGCGCTAATAGGTTTAACTTCTCTGTTCGGGATGGGAAGAGGTGAGACCTATTGCTATA
>JAUIAA010000175.1 GCA_030425715.1 Bacteroidia bacterium
AATTAACTCTTTGTTTGGTTTATGGTTGGTTTTGGTCATATTATCGGCAACCACAGAGGTTAGCAAGGAATCAATAGCACCTAAAAATGCTAAAGTAATTGCTGTAAAAATATAAGGGCTAATATTTTCTAAACTGAAGCTAGTGAATATTTCAAAATGGGGTATAGGAAATCCGCTAGGTATTTCTTCAATAGGTTTGTAATCAAGCCCTAGCAGCATGGCTGCAGCAGAAACGATAAGCAAGGCAACGAGCGTGCTGGGAATAGCTGTGGTAATTTTTTTAAACCCATAAATAATAATTATGGTAGCCAATGCTAGCAATAGTTCTAAAAAATTAATGTTGTTTAATGCTCTAGGAATCGCTTTAACAGCTCCAATTACCCCAGAAGTTTCACTCTTGGCTAAAGATTTGGCTTCGGCAAAAATATCATCCTCTGTAATTAAATCGGCTTGGTGTATGGTTTCCTTAAAATTTTCCATAACCAACATACCTTCGGCAGCTTCCTCATGAATTATATTGGTTAGCAAAAGTTCTTCGGCATGAGGTTTAAACTGTTCTGTAAAGGCAATATCCTCTTCTACATAATATCCCAAAACTGGTAATATTTGTGTAATTATAATAATAACGCCAATTGCCGTCATAAATCCAGAAACTACTGGGTAGGGAATATATTTTATATAGCTTCCAACTCCAATTACCCCTAAAAGTACTTGAAAGAGCCCAGCCAATAAAAAAACGGTTAATATATAGGGTAATGCCAAAGATACATCTCCATTATTATGCTGAATTATAGAAGCGATAAGCACCATGCTAACTGCTGTCATAGGTGCTGTTGGTCCAGAAATTTGCGTATTAGTTCCCCCAAAAAGCGCAGCAAAAAAGCTTAAAAATATAGCTCCATATAATCCAAAGCTAGGACCTAAGCCAGAAGAAACTCCAAAGGCAAGTGCTAAGGGTAGTGCAACAATACCTGCGGTTATTCCCCCAAAAAGATCTCCTTTTAGGTTCGTAAATAGATTTTTCATGAGTAGTGGTTTAGTTAAAGTCGTGAATTTAGTTAATTAATGTTTAAATTCAAATGTATTTTTATAGTTTTGAGGTATTAATTATAAAATGGGTTAAAATTTATAATATGCTAATTATAGGAATTGCGGGCGGAACAGGAAGTGGCAAAACAACAGTTGTAAACCAGATAGTTAATAAATTAAAAACCAAAGATATTACCGTTATCTCACAAGACTCGTATTATAAGAGAAATGACCACATGACATATGAAGAAAGATGTAAAATTAATTTTGACCATCCGAGAGCTATTGATTTTGATTTGTTAATTGAACATATTAAGGATTTAAAAAAAGGAGAGGTAATTGATCAACCTATTTACTCTTTCGTTTCGCATAACAGAAGTGATGACACCATTAAAACGCACCCAAGAAAAGTAGTTATTATCGAAGGAATATTAATTTTTACGAACAAAGAACTTAGAGATTTATTAGATATTAAAATATTTGTTCATGCCGATTCTGACGAACGTTTAATTAGAAGAATGCGCAGGGATATTCAAGAAAGAGGAAGAGACATCAATGAAGTATTAGATCGTTATCAAAAAACCTTAAAACCTATGCATGAGCAGTTTATAGAGCCAACTAAAAATTTTGCCGATATAATTATACCAAATGACACCTATAATAAAGTTGCAATTGATGTAGTTCGATCGGTAATTAATGAAAGCCTGAATGATGACGTTTAAACAGATTAAAGAAAATAAATTTATAAAATTTGTAAGCAATAAATATGTAATTGTTTTGACAATATTTATTGTTTGGATGTTGTTTTTTGACGAGAATTCATACCTCAATCATAAAGAATTGAATGATGAAATTGAAAAGTTAGAAAGTGCAAATGAATATTTTACCAAAGAAATTCAATCGGATAAAGCAATCATTGATAATTTAAACCATCCAGATTCTTTAGAAAAATATGCAAGAGAACAATATAGAATGAAGAAGAAAAATGAAGATATTTTTATTATTGAATACGATTCTGTAAAAGAATAAATATGAAAAATAAGCTGTTTGACAATTTTCAAAGTGTTTCTGCAAAACAATGGAAGCAAAAAATACAAGTGGATTTGAAAGGAGCAGATTACAATAAAACCTTATTAACAACCACCAACGAAGGTATACATATTGAGCCTTTTTACCACCAAGATAATTTTAAAAAGTTACCAATAAAAGAAGCAAATAAAGAATTTGAAATTTGCCAGACTATTTTTGTTGGAGAGGAGGTAAAAGCTAATTTTTTAGCAAAAAATGCCCTAGAAAGAGGAGCAGAATCCATTCGTTTTAAAATAAATAAAGTATTTAATATTCATGTACTGGGTAAAGACTTATTTACCCATGAGCAATATAAAAACACAAAATTTTATTTCAATTTTTCTTTTTATGATATTGAATTTGTAAAATCGTTGTATGATGTATGTAAAAATAGAGCTGTATTTTTTTATATAGACATTATTGGTAACCTTGCCAAAACAGGTAATTGGTTTGATAACCACAAAGCAGACCACGATAATTTATTAAAATATTTAAAGTGCGGGGGGGCGCTAAATATCCAAGCCAATCTTTACCAAAATGCAGGTGCCAATATGGTACAACAAGTGGCGTATGCCTTGTCGCATGCAAATACTTACCTTAATTTCATTAATAATTTAACTAGTAGTAATAAAGAACTTGCATTACAGAGTATTGTAAATAAAATACAGTTTCAATTTTCAGTAGGAGGGAACTACTTTTTTGAAATTGCAAAACTTAGAGCATTTCGATATTTATGGCAAATTTTACTTAAAGAATACCACGTCAAATCAGAGGTAAATATTTTTGCGGAACCTTCCATGCGCAATAAATCTATTTATGATTATAATGTAAACATGTTAAGAACAACTACAGAATGTATGAGTGCCATTTTAGGTGGAGCAACTACTATTTCTAATGTAGCTTACGACACGATTTACCATAAAAAAAATGAATTTGGGGAGCGCATTGCAAGAAACCAATTGATTATTTTAAAAGAAGAAAGTAATTTTAAAAATGGCGCTTTTGCCAGTGGCAGTTATTATATTGAAGAATTAACCTATCAAATTGCAGATAAGGCTTTACAAATATTTAAAGATATGGAGGCTGGAGGAGGCTTTGTAAAGCAACTTTTTGCAGGTAAAATACAATATAAGATTAAGGAGAGCGCCAACAAGGAACAAGCACAGTTTGATGCAGATGATTTGGTTTTACTAGGAGTAAATCTACAAGCCAACTCCGAAGATAAAATGAAACAGAATCTGGAGTTAAATCCTTTTATAGATAAAAGGGGCGTAGAAACAGTTATTGTCCCAATTTTACCAGTGAGATTGGCAGAAAAGCAAGAACGTAAAAGGTTAGCGAAAGAAAAATGAAAAGGAAAGATTTACAACATTTAACAATAGATAAAAAAGCTTTTGAGCGAGATAATCAATTGCAAGCAGAGCCTTTAGAGCACACCAAATTTGTTGCAGGTATTCCTCCATATTTACGTGGCCCGTATAGTACTATGTATGTGCGCAGGCCGTGGACCATTAGGCAATATGCGGGTTTTTCAACCGCAGAAGAGAGTAATGCATTTTACAGAAGAAACTTGGCGGCAGGTCAAAAAGGTCTTTCCGTAGCATTTGATTTGGCAACCCATAGAGGTTATGATTCTGATCATGAAAGGGTGCAAGGAGATGTGGGTAAGGCTGGAGTTGCGATTGACTCTGTAGAGGATATGAAAATATTGTTTGATCAGATTCCTTTAGATAAAATGTCGGTTTCCATGACCATGAATGGAGCAGTTTTACCAATATTAGCCTTTTATATTGTTGCAGCGGAAGAACAGGGAGTGGGTTGTGAATTGCTTTCAGGAACCATTCAAAACGATATACTAAAAGAGTTTATGGTAAGGAATACTTATATCTATCCACCAAAACCTTCCATGAAAATTATAGCAGATATTTTTGCTTTTACTAGTAAGAATATGCCAAAATTCAACAGCATTTCTATATCTGGTTACCACATGCAAGAAGCTGGAGCAACTCCTGAAATTGAACTTGCTTATACCTTAGCTGATGGTTTGGAATATGTTAGAACAGGAATTGCAGCTGGAATGGAAATTGATACTTTTGCACCAAGACTTTCGTTTTTTTGGGCAATTGGAATGAACCATTTTGAAGAAATTGCCAAATTAAGGGCAGGAAGATTACTTTGGGCTAAATTGATACATTCATTCCAGCCAAAAAATGCTAAATCTTTGGCGTTAAGAACACATTGCCAAACTAGTGGATGGAGTTTAACTGCGCAAGATCCATTTAATAATGTAGCCAGAACTACCATTGAAGCTATGGCAGCGGCCCTAGGAGGTACACAATCTTTACATACCAATGCCTTGGATGAAGCGATTGCGTTACCAACGGATTTCTCGGCAAGAATTGCGAGAAATACGCAGATTTATTTACAAGAAGAAACTAAAATCACCAAAACAGTAGATCCTTGGGCTGGAAGTAAAAAAATGGAAGAGCTTACCGCTCAAATGGTAGAAAATGCTTGGAATATGATTCAAGAAGTAGAAGCACTAGGAGGGATGACCAAAGCCATTGAAAAAGGGATTCCTAAAATGCGAATTGAGGAGGCATCGGCAAAAAAACAAGCCAGAATAGATAGTGGTGAAGATATTATTGTTGGTGTAAACAAATACCAATTAAAGGAGGAGGAGCATATTGATATTTTAGAAGTAGACAACAACCAAGTTCGTGAAGCACAAATTAAGCGATTAAAAGCAACCAAACTGTCTAGAGATAATGATAAAGTACAAAATTCTTTAGAAGAATTAACCCATTGCGCCCATACAGGTAAAGGAAATTTATTAGATTTGGCCATAAAAGCCGCAAGAAACAGAGCAACTTTAGGAGAAATATCTTCGGCATTAGAAAAAGAATTTGGACGTTATAAAGCACAAATTAATTCCATTTCAGGGGTGTATAGTAAAGAAATTAAACAAGACGATAGCTTTAAAAAAGCGCTACTTTTATCTGATAAATTTGCAGCATTAGAGGGTAGACGCCCAAGAATTATGGTTGCCAAAATG
>JAUIAA010000176.1 GCA_030425715.1 Bacteroidia bacterium
TATCCTAAATCGTTTTCAAAAAAAAGAAGTTGAAAACAATACCTTACTTAGTGTGCTTTATAAATATAGAAGCACAAGAGAGAAAATTGTAGAATGTGAAGATACGGATTGCGATATGGTTTTTATTTCTGAACATGAAAACCTAAGAAGAAGTTATGTATACCATTTAGAAAAATACAGAAGGATTAAAGACTTGTTTTACGGTGAATTATATAAAAATATTACCGTATTGAAGAGAGCCGTAAATTATTAAACTAGGACCCTTTTAACTCTACAATTGTATACTTAATACAAAGTATATTTAAAAAATTTGATTATGAAAAATATTTTAATTCCCATTGATTTTAGGTTTAACAATTATGATGCAATTGATTATGCCATACATTTTTTAAAAAATGAAAAATGCGAATTTTACTTTCTTAATACCTACAAAAGTGATATTTCACAAAATGAGGCATTTCAATTGATTCAGGGTAATTTTACTAGTTTAGATGTACCTAAAAAAAGATCTTTAGATTGTTTAGGTAAAGCAATTCATAAATACACTTATAATAATGACAATAAAAATCATCATTTTAATGCTATCTCCGAATACTCCTATTTAATTGAGGGAGTTAAAAAAACGATTGCAAAATTAAACATTGATCTGGTTATTCTCTCTGGAAAGAAACACTTCACAAACAAGGAAAGTTATAGTAAGAACATAAAAAGCATTATTGAAAATGTACGTGAATGCCCTATTATGATTGTACCTCCATCAAAAACCCTTAAGAAAAGCAACGAGTTTGTTTTTGTATCCAATTTTGAAACCGAAATTCCTACACAAGAAATTACCAACTGGTATAACCTTGTTAAAATAGTGAATGGAAATACAAGGTTTATAGCACTCACTAAAGAAAAAGACATGACAAATGCACAAAGAAAAAATCTAAAAAAATTACAATCTGCTTCTAAAAACCTATCTGGTAAAGAGGCAAGAATGGGATATTTAACCACAAAGCAAGAAGTGAAACGCTTTGTAGAAAGTAGTGCAGAATATATTATTTGTATAATGGATAATAAACCAAATTTCTGGAGAAAATTAGGATTAAGTCAATCTAAAATTACAAATTTTGGTCCATTAAACCACACTCCGTTAATCGCTTTACATGGCTAACTTTTGATTTAGGTTATCATAAAAAGTGCCACCGCATTTTTAAATAATACATTAAAAGGGGTTTTTAAAATTTATATTTTAAACCCCTTTTAAATATTGCAATACATTTTTTTCAATACGATCTAAAATATTATTGGTAGCTGCCTTAACAAATTTTTCTCCCGTGATATTTTCGTATAGTTCAATATATCTGTTAGAAATTTCCGTTACTTTTTCATCATTCATTTCTGGAATAGTTTGACCTTCCAAACCTTGAAATCCATTTTCAATTAACCATTGACGCACAAACTCTTTTGATAATTGCTTTTGTGTTTCTCCTCTATTTTGCCTTTCTACATATCCATCTTCATAAAAATATCGAGAGGAATCTGGTGTATGAATTTCATCAATCAATACAATTTTTCCATCTTTGGTTTTTCCAAACTCATATTTGGTATCTACCAAAATCAGGCCTCTTTTTTTTGCCAACGCAGTACCACGTTCAAAAAGCTTATGTGTATACGCCTCTAAAACCAAATAATCTGCCTCACTTACAATTCCTTTTTTTATAATAGCTTCTTTAGAAATATCTTCATCATGGTCGCCATCATCGGCTTTGGTTGCAGGGGTAATGATTGGTGTAGGAAACTTATCGTTTTCTCGCATTCCTTCAGGCATAGTTACCCCACATATTTCTCTTTTCCCTGCTCTATATTCCCTCCATGCGTGACCAGAAAGGTAACCTCTAATGACCATTTCTACTTTATATGGTATTGCTAAATGGCCAACTGCAACATTAGGATCTGGGCAGGCCATCAACCAATTGGGTACAATATCTGCCGTAGCGTCTAACATGTTTTTTGCTATCTGATTCAATATCTGCCCTTTAAAAGGAATTTGCCTAGGCATAATCACATCAAAAGCTGATAATCTATCACTTGCTACCATTACCAAAAGTTCATTATTAATATTATAAACTTCACGTACTTTACCTCTATAAAAAGCAGTTTGTTTTGGAAATGTAAAATTGGTATTATTTAGGGTTTCCATATTTATTTTTTTATAAATTATTCTGTTTCAATGCTTTTATAAGCTGAAATTATTTTTTTTACCAAAGAGTGCCTAATCACATCTTTATCGTCTAAATAAACCATCTCAATGCCTTGAACCTCTTTTAAAGTAAGTAAAGCCTCTTTTAAGCCAGAAACTTGTTTTCTTGGTAAATCTATTTGTCCTGGATCTCCAGTTATAATAAATTTTGCGTGCTTACCCATACGTGTTAAAAACATTTTCATTTGGTTGTGGGTAGTATTTTGCGCCTCATCTAAAATTACAAAAGCATCATCTAAAGTTCTACCGCGCATAAAGGCTAAAGGAGCAATTTGTATGGTACCTCTTTCTAAAAAGGACTCTAATCTCTCGTGCGGAATCATATCTCTTAAAGCATCGTACAAAGGTTGCATATAAGGATCCAATTTCTCTTTCATATCTCCTGGTAAAAATCCAAGATTCTCTCCCGATTCTACTGCAGGTCTTGTTAACACTATACGCCTTACCTCCTTTTCTTTTAATGCTTTAACTGCCAAAGCAACTGCGGTATAGGTTTTTCCCGTTCCAGCTGGGCCTACGGCAAAAAGCATATCATTTTTAGCCATGCTCTCTACCATTTTTCTTTGGTTTACCGTTTGTGCCTTTATCATTCTTCCGTTGGTACCATGGACCAAAACATCAGAGGATTTTATAGAACTTTTGGGCTCTTTATCAGAGGTAAGTAACCGTTCAATAATATTTTCATCTAATTTATTATAACGATTAAAATACTTGGTAATTTGTTCAAATTTAGTTTCAAATTGATGAATCATTAAAGGTTCTCCAAAAATTTTTATCTGATCACCACGAGCGACAATTTTTAATTTCGGAAAATGTTTTTTTATCAATTCTATATGGCTATTATGTGGTCCAAAAAAGTCTTTTGGATTCATATCTACCAACTCAATTATTCGTTCGTTCAAGCGTTCAATTTTTAGTTTAAAAATTAGAAATTCGTAGTAAATTTCTTTATTTAATTCCTTAGATTTGTACTGCAAAAATAGCATATTTAATTTTACAGATTACAATTAAGCAATAGTAAATATTTCTATTTTTAGATTGTAAAACCAAAACTGCCAAACCTCTATGCCCATTATTACTTTAACAACTGATTTTGGTTTAAAAGATCATTTTGTTGGCGCAGTAAAAGGAGCCATTTTAAAAGAATTTAGTGAAGCTTCTATAATAGATATCTCTCATCAAATTACTCCATTTAGTATTACAGAGGCAGCTTACGTGGTTAAGAATTCTTACCAAAATTTTCCAGAAGGAACCATTCATATTATTGGTGTAGATTCAGAAATCAGTCAAGAAAACAAACCTATTGCAATCCAGTTAGAAAATCAATTTTTTATTTGTTCGGATAACGGAATTATTTCAATGATTACCAACGAAATTAAACCCGATAAAATTGTAGAGATTACCATCCAAAATAAAATGGAATATAGATTTACCGTACTCGATATTTTTGTAAAAGTTGCCTGCCATATTGCAAGAGGTGGAACCCTAGAAGTAATTGGCAATAAAATTGACAAAATAAAAAAATTATACGAAATACAGCCTTCTATTAATACAGAACAAAACCAAATTGTAGGAAGTGTTATTTACATTGATAACTTTGGGAATGTAATTAGTAATATTACCAAATCCATCTTCCAAAATATTGGCAAAGGACGTGATTTTGAGGTGATTGCTAGAAATTATACTTTTACTAAAATCAATAAAAAATACAATGATATTGTCGATTTTTCTATTCCAATAGACAAACGCCAAGACGATGGAAAAAGGTTGGCCATATTCAATTCGGCAAATTTTTTAGAAATATCAATGTATCGTAGCAATTTAAAAACAGTGGGCGGTGCTGCAAATTTATTAGGTTTAAATTATAGAGATAATATTACCATTCGATTTAAATAAAATGGACAAACCATAACTTTAAATTTTAATCTTAACATGTTAGTACGAATTGTTAAAATGAGTTTTCAAGAAGATAAAGTAGCAGTTTTTTTAAATAACTTTCATCAAAAATCTGAAAAAATTAGAAATTTTGAAGGCTGTAATTTTTTAGAGCTCTACCAAGACAAAAACGAAAAAAATATTTATTTTACTTATAGTTACTGGGATTCTGAAGAAGATTTAAATCACTATAGAAATTCTGAACTTTTTAAAAACGTATGGGCTAAAACAAAAATTTTATTTAATGCGCTACCCCAAGCATGGAGTGTAGAAAAAATAGTAAGTTTGGCCTAATAAATTATTCTATGTTAGCAATACTTAAAAAAGAACTAAATTTATTTTTTGCTTCGCCAATTGGCTATTTGGTTATTGCTGTTTTTTTACTGATTAACGGATTGTTTTTATGGGTATTTAAAGGCGACTTTAACATTTTAAATGCTGGTTTTGCCGATTTAAATAGCTTCTTTTTTATTACCCCATGGTTTTTTATATTCTTGATTCCGGCAATTACCATGCGTAGTTTTACCGATGAAGTAAAACTAGGAACCATAGAAATTTTAAAAACAAAACCAATTACTTATTGGCAAATTGTTTTGGGTAAATTTTTTGGTGCATTTACTTTAATTATATTGGCTTTGATTCCAACCATAGCCTACGTTTACACCATACATCAACTTGGAAATCCTGTTGGCAATTTAGATGTTGGAAGTACTTTAGGCTCTTATTTTGGACTGTTATTTATTGGTGCCACATTTACTGCTATTGGCATGTTTTCATCGGCTCTATCAAGCAATCAAATTGTGGCTTTTATTATTGGCGTAGCACTTTCCTTCTTTATGTTTTATGGATTTACTGCAATTGCCGATTTACAGCTAATCCGCAATTTTGAAATCGGAAATTTAGGCATGTACAATCATTTTAAAAGTATAAGCCGAGGGGTAATTGATGGCAAAGATTTACTTTA
>JAUIAA010000177.1 GCA_030425715.1 Bacteroidia bacterium
CAGGTAGAAGTTTTGAAGGACAAAAATTAGAAAACTTGGCCTGGCGTTGGAAACAGGCTACAAAAGATCCAGATGCTTGGTGGTGTAAGTATCCTGGCTTACCATTTAGTACTGAAAATATGGATAGTATTGCAGTACGTAAACATACTTATCAAAAATTAGTGAAAGACTTTATGCGTTCTGGAGCGGCTATTGATGATAATATTGGTAGGATTTTAGATTATTTAGAGGCAAAAGGATTGGCAGATAATACTATCGTAATCTATACTGCCGATCAAGGTTATTTTTTAGGAGAACATGGTTTTTTTGACAAAAGGTTAATCTATGAAGAATCTTTACGTATGCCCTTTGTAATTCGTTATCCAAAAGAAATTCCAGCAGGAAAAAGATTAGACGATATTATTTTGAATATAGATTTCCCAGCACTTTTTGCCGATTATGCCAATGTACCTTTTCCTAAATCTATGCAAGGAAAAAGTTTTAGAAAAAACCTTACTGGTAATACTCCAAAAGATTGGCGAAAAACTGCATATTACAGGTACTGGCAGCACGCCCCTATTCGTCCTGGGCATTTTGGAGTGCGAAATGATAGGTATAAACTAGCTTTATTTTATGGTAAACCTCTAGGAAAAACAGGCACTTCCAAAGAAACTAGTCCGCCAGCTTGGGAATTTTATGATCTAGAAAAAGATCCACATGAAAACAATAATGCATATAATAATCCCGCTTATGCGGAAATAATAGCCAACATGAAATTGGAATTACAAAAACAACGAGCATATTATGGAGATACAGATGAGGATTATCCTGAAATTAATGAAATGATTAAAAACCTGTAAAATAATAAACCATGCTTTTTAAAATTTCATTTACTTGGTTGTTTTTATTCCTTGCCTTTTATGGAAATAATTTTAACAAAAATACGTCTGTCCTTAAAAAACAAACCCCAAACATTATTATTCTATTTCCTGATGATATGGGCTATGGAGACACTAGTTACAATGGTCATCCAAGCATCCAAACACCCAATTTAGATAAATTAGCGAACCAAGGACTAAAGCTCAGTAATTTTTATTCGGGCTCACCAGCTTGTAGTGCAAGTAGGTATTGCTTGTTAACTGGTAAATACCCTAATAAATCTGGGTTTGATTGGGTGCTTTATCCAAAATCCGAAAGAGGATTACACCCTAAAGAAGTCACCCTTGCGGAAGCCTTAAAAAATCGAGGTTATGCTACAGCCATGTTTGGTAAATGGCATTTAGGCTCTACCAAAAAAGAATATTTACCTATTCAAAATGGTTTTGATACTTATGTTGGGTTGCCTTACAGTAATGATATGATTCCGCCAAAATGGCCAGACATCCCTCTTTTTCATAACAATGATACACTGCAATTAAACCCAGACCAATCTCAACTTACCAAATTGTATACGGAAAAGGCAATAAATTTTATAATGGAACATAAAAAAAATCCATTTTTTATCTACCTACCCTATGCCATGCCACATGTTCCCTTACATGCAAGTAAGCACTTTAAAGGAACCTCGGAAAGAGGTTTGTATGGAGATGTTATAGAAGAAATTGATTGGAGTGTGGGTGAAATTGTTACTGCGCTTAAAAATTTAAATTTAGAAAAGAACACCGTGGTGTTTTTTGCAAGTGACAACGGACCTTGGATTATTAAAGGACTTAAAGGCGGGTCTTCTGGCTTGTTTAAAGATGGTAAAGGAAGTACTTGGGAAGGTGGTATGCGAGTTCCTGGAATAGTGTATTGGCCAGGAACTATACATGCGAATACCAATACTGAAGTTACTGCAGTAAAAGATATTTACCCAACTATTTTATCAATAGTAGATGGAGAAACCTATAAAAATGCAAAAATGGATGGTTATGATTTTAGCCAGCTATGGCAACAAACCAAACCTCATAAAAAAGTGGAAAAACCGTTCTTTTATTACGGACTAAGAAATGAGCTTTTTGCAGTTAGAAAAGGAGCTTGGAAATTACATGTAAAAACACATAGCCAAACCAAAAATGTGTATTTCGATGGTAAAACTCCACTACTTTTTAATGTAAATATAGACCCTTCAGAAACCAAAGATGTTGCTAGTGAAAATCCTGAAATTGTAATTGAATTATCTCAATTAATCGATAAACAACTACAAGCTGATAAAAATTACACCAATTATTTTGACCAATAACCTTTTGCATTATGATACCTAAGCAGCACATCTATTTATATATTACATTTTTACTCGTTATAGCTATTTCTTGTAAAGAGCAAAAAAAAACTGAAGAGAAAAGACCAAACATTGTATTTATTATGAGTGATGACCATTCTTATCAAACCATAAGTGCTTATGATAAAACGTATATTCAAACACCTAATATTGACCGTATTGCAAAAGAAGGTGCACTATTTACCAATAGTTTTGTAACTAATTCTATATGTGGACCAAGCCGTGCGGTACTGCTTACTGGCACTTTTAATCATATCAATGGGCAAATAAATAATGCGGTAACTTTTGATAGTGCCCAAGTAACTTTTCCAAAACTATTGCAAAAAGCGGGTTATCAAACGGCTTTGATTGGCAAATGGCATTTGCGAAGTGAGCCAACAGGTTTTGACCATTACGACAGATTGATCGGGCAAGGTGATTATTACAATTCTACTTTTATAAAAAATGGTAAAAAAACACCTTCAAAAGGCTATGTTACTGATGTAATTACAGATAAAAGTATTGATTGGCTTGAGCAAAGAGATACAGCTAAGCCTTTTTCGTTAATGATACATCATAAAACCGCACATCGTGTTTGGATGCCAAATACAGATAATTTTCATTTGTTCGACTCTACAAATTTTAAAACTCCTAATACTTTTTTTGACACTTACGTGGATAGACTTGCAGCGCAGCATCAAAAAATGAGTATAGACAAGGATATGGATTTGGTATATGATTTAAAAATGTTAGATAGTTTGGGCGAAATAAAAACGCCTTATAGGCATATGTTTGAAAATATGATTGCCAAACTCACCCCAGAACAAAGAAAAAAGTGGGATGCCTATTATAACCCAATAATTGAGGCGTTTAAAAAACAAGGGCTCCAAGGTAAAGATTTGGTTTTATGGAAATATAAAAGGTATATGCAAGATTATTTACGCTGTATTTACTCCTTAGATCAAAATATTGGCAGGGTACTAAACTATTTAGAAACGCATCATTTACTAGAAAATACCATCGTAGTTTACACTTCCGACCAAGGGTTTTATATGGGAGAACACGGTTGGTTTGACAAAAGGTTTATGTATGAACAATCGTTAAGAACACCACTTATGATACGAGTTCCAAAAAAATATGGAGGAACTCCAAAAAACATTGTACCAATGGTACAAAATATTGATTATGCTCCTACTTTTTTAGACTATGCTGGTGTAGCTATTCCTAAAAAAATGCAAGGAAAATCCTTAAAACCATTATTAAATAATGAGGATAATGCCTCTTGGCGAGATGCTATTTATTATCATTATTACGAATATCCTAATGAACATATGGTATTGCGTCATTACGGTATTCGCACCGACAGATACAAACTAATTCATTTTTACGATAAAGAATTAGATAGTTGGGAGTTATATGATTTACAAAATGACCCAGATGAAATGCAAAATATTTATGCTCAAAAAGAAAATGTAAACTTAATTAACGAATTGAAATCAAAACTAAAAGAGCTACAAGTGCAATATAAAGATACCGATAGGAGTACTTTTTGATTTAATTTTTCAATTTAAATACTTGTAGTTTACCATTATTATTCCCAACCAGAATTAATTTTTGTTTTCCTTTGGTGATGAGTTTAATTTTTTTGGCGTCGTTATTAGCAAAAAATCCAGAATCTAGATGTGACATAGGTTTGAAATTGTTTTTTCCATCTCCCAATAAAATTACACCAATACCTGCATCGTTTCTTGTAGTTTCTATTTCAGAAGTATACAAGTTTCCAACCATCATTAGGTCTAAATTCCCATCGCTATTCATATCATTTACCAAAATATCATTTGTGCTCGAAAACTGTGCTTCTACTGGGAGTTTAGTAACTTTAAAATTTCCGTCTCCAAGGTTTTCAATAAATGAACTAGCAAAAGTTTGTGTTTCATAATGTAAAGATTCTGATAGCTTTTCTTTCCCATAAATATCTGTCACATCCATACTCGCAAAAATGTCGTACTTTTTTATATCTTTCTTTAATTTGGGTATTTGTTGAGAAGAACATGAAAATCCTCTTACTGGAAAATGCTTTCCAAAATTATAATAGCCCAATACGATATCACCTTTTCCATTGTTATCAAAGTCTTCATAAAAAACGTCAAATGGTTCTTTAATTGAGGTTTTATATTTATAATTTAATCCAAGGTTTCCAGCTATATAATCCATATCTCCATCTTTATCAAAATCTCCTTGCTCTACGGTAAACCACCAGCCGGCAGAATTTTCTAATCCTTTTGTTTTGGCTTCACTAAAGTTTCCTTTATCATTTTTCAAGATAGTAAGTGACATCCATTCGCCAACTATAAATAAATCTAAATCATCATCATTATCATAGTCTGTCCAAATTGCATCGGTAACCATTCCAATATTATTCAATACTTTAGCTAATTGCTCAGTTTTGTCTATTAATTTACCATTCTCATTTACCAAAATCTTACTACTTGTGGGTGTTGGATAATTCCTAGGATTATGTCTACCTCCAACAAAAACATCTAAATCTCCATCATTATCAAAATCAGCTGGGACAACTACACTACCGCTGGTAACGATGTTGTTAATACTTTTACTAGATTTTGTAAATTTTCCATTGCCATCATTCAAATAAACTCTGTCTAAATAATTTTTAGAATTGTTTTCAAACTCATTTCCACCACTCACGACATACAAATCTTGATCACCATCATTATCTACATCTAAAAATACGGCATCTAGATCCTCATACACTCCATCTAGAGCAAAATCTTTTATTCTTTGTTTTTTAAATCCATCCTTAGTTTGAAAGTATAGGGTTGCCGCATTTTGTGAAGCCCCTC
>JAUIAA010000178.1 GCA_030425715.1 Bacteroidia bacterium
TTAATAAAGAATTAAATACTTTTAATCCAGATTCACCGACTGTAACATCTCCTAAGTCTATTTGAACTTTAGAAAATTCTAAGGTTGCAAACATTCTTCTCAATCGTTTACCCGGTCTAAAAATAGCTCGAGCTTTTTTAATAGTTGTGGCAATTACTTCTTCCGAAGTCTCTTTGCCCTCTCCACTCAAAGAGGTTTGCAAGGTGCCTATATCACCTAGTTTAATAGATTTACCCTTTCGCATTTCGCGAATAATGGTCTTCTCTACTGCTTTAAGTACTGCATAACAGTCTGCTTCACTAACAGTAGATTGGTCGGCAATATACTCCGCCAACTCTTCAAAATTAATAGTACCATTAGCAACTGCAGTTGCATAGTACTTTCTTGGTGCAGCTAAATCTCGTGGATTTACTTTTTGCTGCGTTTTAAAAAAAATAGCCATGGCTAAAAATTTAAGTGAATATAACTGGTTTATAACCAGACAGGAACGATTCCTATATATCAAAATTATATACAAGTCCTGACATAAAAAACTAAATAATTACTAATTGCGTGGAAAGTTTTTAACAAGTTGTTAGTTAAATTTAAATAACCTTATATAAACCATATAAATACAACAAATTAGATGCATTTAATTATGTAAAAATTGTTAAATAATAATTTAATAAAATAGGAATTTAATTGTACTTTTACTCTTAAATAAAACAACAAGTGTTAAACGATTAAAGCACTTGACCTTTTTATCTCTACCACAAGTGCTTTTTGACGTGGTTACAGTTTCAAATAAATAAAATCTAATACTTCTTAAATTCCAACATAAAACTTTTTTGAATCTATTTATTCACTTTCCAACTCTCAACACCAACTCAGTACTCCACTTACAAACTAAATCTCTCATAATTAACCACTTTTCATTTCTTGCTTTGCTATATACACTTCTCTTAAAAACTCTTGTTTAAAAAACAGGTATTATTAGGGCATTCTCCTTGGAAAAATTTATATTTACACCCGCAAAAAAACAAGCCTAAATCACTGCATTTTTAAATAAAAAATGGGACTGATAATGGCGAAGCCGTATCATCAAATTAGCATTCAAAAAATTGGAAAATACGGACTACTATTTTAATAATTATAAAGATCAGCTTTGAAAACGGTGAATTTAACTATAAATTAGTATCCTATTTATAAATCTTAAAATATATTCAAATGAAATCCTTAAAAAAAATTACCGCATTATTCGTTATCCTTTTATCAAGTAGTATAATGTTTTCTCAATCGAAAAGTAAAGCCGATTTCTCTGGAAAATACCAGGCAGATATGCAATTTGTACAATTGATACCTAAAGGCGAAAATAAGTTTATTGCAAAATTTACTGGAGATTGTGAATTAACAACAAAAGTAGGTGTGATAAACAAAAAAGGAGTATTAGTAATCCCTTTCCTAGGAGAGAATCAAGAGCAGCATATGTTTATTGAAAGAACAAAGAACCAAATTAAGATTTGGAATTCAGATAATTCTCCAATGATGGCAAAGTGTAATGGAGCGACCTTAGCTGGTACTTATGAAAAAAGGGAGTAATTTATTTTTTTAAGTAAATAATATAAATCATAGCATGAAAGTAAGAGCAATTATTCAGGCAAGAATGTTGAGTAAAAGACTTCGAGGGAAGTCCTTAATGGCAGTAAATGGTATTCCTTTATTGTATCGCGTAATAGATGCAGTGAAACAAAATGATTTCATTGATGAAATTACAATAGCAACTACTGATTTGATTGCTGACGATCCTATTGATGCAGCGGTAAAAGACTCAGATGTTTCTGTTTTTAGAGGGGATGCACTTGATGTGTTGAATCGTTTTGTGGAAGCCAGTAAAGATATGGATGAGCATGATATTATTGTTAGATTTACCGCTGATAACCCATTGAATGATAAAGAAATAACAAAAAATGCTTTTGATTTACATATAGAGCAAAAAGCGGATTATACACATATTCACGGACTGTCACACATAGTACCTGAGTTTTTTTCAGTTGGGGCTTTGCGTGAAGCACATGCGCTTACAGATAGTAATTTTGACAAAGAACATGTTACGCCTTTCTTTAGGAAAAACCCAAAACTATTTAAAGTTTTAGAATTGCCCAATGATTTTGAAGGGTTACGTCCAGATTTAGATGCATATCTAACCATAGATACAGGAGAGCAGTTAGAGGCATTTGAAAGAATGTTTACCACACTTGATTTTACAGATGGACCAGATTTTGAAGCCATTTACAACTATTTGGGAGATCAAATACATTTGCCAAAGGATAGTGATAAGTTAAAAATAAAATTAGATGGGATAACGGTTGGAGAAGATTATCCAACCTATATCATAGCCGAAATTGGGCAAAACCATAATGGAGAAGTTAGATTGGCCAAACGTTTGATCGATATGGCAGTAGATTGTAGAGCCAATGCAGTAAAGTTTCAAAAAAGAGACATTCCTTCTGAATTGACCAAAGAAGCATTTGATAAGCCTTATGATAATCCAAATTCGTTTGGAAAAACTTATGGCGAACACCGTATGTTTTTGGAGTTGGATGAATCACAGCATTTAGAGCTAAAAGAGTATGCCGAAGCGAAAGGTATTACTTATTTCTGTACACCTTGTGATGTGCCTTCGGTAGAATTATTAGAAAGAATTGGTTGCCCTTTTTACAAAGTGGCATCTAGAGATTTAACAAATATTCCATTGTTAGAAGCCTTAGGAAAAACAGGAAAACCTGTAATTATTTCTACAGGTATGGCTAGTATGGAAGATATTGATGCAGGGATGCAAGCATTACAGCTCGGGAAAGATAAATTAATGATTTTACAATGTACTTCAGAATACCCATGTGCATTGGAGAATGTGAACCTGAAAGTAATGGATACCTTAAAAGAAAAATATGGTTTGATCACAGGCTTTTCCGATCATACTTCAGGGGTAGTGGTTTCTACAGCAGCTGCCGTTATGGGCGCAGCAATAATTGAAAAACATGTGACTTTAGATAGAACCATGAAAGGAACCGACCAACCAGGCTCTCTAGAAAAAGCAGGGCTGGCAAAGCTAGTAGACTATATTAGAGCTACAGAATTGGCTATAGGCGATGGTTTAAAGGTAGTAAACCCCGTTACCGAAGCAGCCAAGATTAAACTAGCTAGAAGTGTTACAAGTAAAGTAAAAATCAATAAAGGCGAGGTATTAACCGAAAATATGCTTTGTTTAAAATCTCCAGGTAATGGTATCAAATGGGTGCATAGGGATACAGTTTTAGGTAAAAAAGCCTTATTTGATATTGCGCCAGATGTAACGTTAAAGGAAGAGGATTTTGAATAGTTTTCAGTCCGAAGTTGGCAGTCTTCAGTTGGTAGGCCTTAGTTGAATAAGTTAGAAGTTAATAAAAATAATGGGGTTTAGAAAATTACTAGCACATCAAAAGGGTTTTGAATTAGCTATGGAAATTTTTGAAATTTCAAAATCATTTCCTAAAGAAAAACTTATTCTTTGACAGATCAAATCAGAAGATAATCACGTTCTGTTTGTATTAACTTAGCAGAGTCTTATAGAAAAGGATTTATCCAAAACATTTCATAAGTAAATTGTCAGATGCAGATTCTATTGCTTTAAATATTTCAGTAACTCAATCTCATACTCTATATGAAGAACCCTTTCATTTGATGAATATGATGATTGGATTTAAGAATAAAATCAAATAATATGCAAACTTCCAACTTCCAACTTCCATCACCCAACTTAAATACAAAACTCTTTATTACCGATATTGATGGGGTATGGACAGATGGCGGCATGTATTATGATAAATTGGATAACGAATGGAAAAAATTCAATACATCAGATAGTGCTGGGGTATTGTTTTTAAGACTTGCAGATATAAAAACCGCGATTATTACTGGGGAGAATACTCCAATTGTACAACGAAGAGCAGAAAAATTAAAAATTACGGATTACTTTTTAGGAATTCAAGATAAGGTGGCAGTTGCAAAACAACTCTTGGAAAAGTACGCACTCTCTTGGGAGGAAGTAGCTTATATAGGGGATGACATCAACGATATAAAATTATTGGCAAAAGTTGGCCTAAGTGCTTGTCCGCAACAAGCACCACAGTATATCCAAAATAAAGTAGATTGGGTGTTGACCAAAAATGGAGGAGAAGGCGTTTTTCGTGAATTTGTAGAAACCTATTTGGAGCAAAAAGGAGTGTTGGAGCAAGTGATAGAGACATATTTAGCGGGTAAAAACAAATTAAATCAGTAACTTGAAAACTGGATTAATAATACAAGCCAGAAAAGGCTCAACAAGATTGCCCAATAAGATGGTACTCCCATTTTTTAATGGGAAAGGAGTTTTGGAGCTTTTAATTGAAAAGTTGTTACAGCAGTTTCCAAAGGAACAGATTGTATTAGCCACAACAACAAACGCTCATGACGATGAGTTGGAAGCTATTTCTAAAAAGAAACAAATTAATTGTTATCGAGGTAGTGAAACCAACGTGTTGCAACGTTTTGTTAAGGCGGCAGAAGCTTTTGGTACAGAATATATTATTCGAATTTGTGCCGATAATCCTTTTTTAGATATACCTCATATTCATGATTTGATAAGTGAAATCGAGAAAGGTGATTTTGATTATGTGAGTTATAAAACAGAAAACGGATTACCAACCATAAAATCTCATTTGGGTTTATTTACAGAAGCAGTTTCATTAGCTGCACTCAAAAAAGTGGCCCAATATACAAATGAAGTTTTTTACCAAGAACATGTAACCAATTTTATTTATGAAAATCCAATTCATTTCAAAATAAAATTATTGGAGTTACCAGAATATATGGATGACACCGAAACGATTCGGCTGACCTTGGATACTAAGGAAGATTTTAAGTTGTATCAAGAATTATTCTTTTCTTTTCAAAATAAAAATACCAAAAACATCATGGATTTTATCAAAAGAGATAAAAATTTGAAAGAGAGGATGACGCGTGAAATAAATAGGCATACTAAATAAATTAAATTAAGTAGCCCCTACATTTAATAAC
>JAUIAA010000179.1 GCA_030425715.1 Bacteroidia bacterium
GCCCAGGTGCATATTTTTGAATAATACCATTCATTTGCACAATAATTTTCATGGCATTACTTCTGGTTTCGTTAATGGATTTTTCGTAATTGTAAGCAGGAGCTAGGTAAGAAATAGTTGCAGGTTTATTTGTTCTTTCGGCATTATAGTATTTGCTTTGATCGTGTAGGTTAAAACCAAAATCGGCTTGTAAACTATCTCTAACTCTTTTTAATATTCTAGACTCTGGAGATTGTAACTGTAATGCATCTCGGTTGATATCTATACCAATGGCATTTCTACGCTGAAATTTTTCGGCACCATCCGGATTTAGCATAGGTATAAAATGTACCGTTGTGTTTTCCAATATTTTAGGATGTTTGTTTATATAATTTACAATATCAAAAATAGCCATGGTAGCTGTAGATTCATCGCCATGCATTTGCGACCAAAGTAGAATGCTAGTTGGCCCTTTTCCAAAGCTAATCATGCTAATTTTTCTCCCTTCAATCGATTTGCCTAATACGGTTATCGTACCATTAGAATTGTTTTTTAAGTTTTGTAACAGTGGTTGTAAATCCGCATGCTTTATTCTTCTTTGACTTAATGATTTTTCTTTATAATTTTCATAATTAGAAAAGAGTTTCTCGCTTATTTTATTTTGCGAAAAAGCAAAAAAAGGAAGACAGATAAATAGTAATATTTTATGCATGATTTAATTTTTATTAGGTAATGGCAGCCAGTTGTATTGGTGGGTTTCAATTCTAAGATTCTCCATAAAAGCTTGTCCAGGATCTGTTTTTTCTGTGCGATAATTTTGGTCTAACTCTTTCCAAAGCGGATGGTTTTCAAAAAGCGTATATTCAGAATGACCAATGAGATAGGTAATACTTTCATATTTTTTTTTCAAATAATGAATTAATTTGATGTTTGCTTTTAATTGTGCTTCTGTTAGTGGTGTTGTTTTAGTTCCTCCTACATTTTCAATCCCAATAGCACAATAATTTAATCCTATTACATGCCTTGCCATAGTAGTTTCGGGCATTAATCGGTAAACCGATCCATCTCTATCTACTAAAAATTGAGAGGAAACATTTAAGGCACTTGCTCCTTTAATATCAGGTCTCCAAGATGGAAGTTTGGCATTGTAAAAAGCATCAAAAGATTTTTCTAAAGTTGGTATTGCAGTCCAATGCACTACAATCATTTTAGGATCAATGGTAGGGATTTCTTGTATCATCCCATAATGCTCTTTTAAATATGCCAGAGTCAATTCTTTTCTTTCTTCGTTAAAAATAATTGGTTTGTCTGTAATTTTTACTGCATTGCAGGAGCTTAAAAGTCCTATTAAGAAACAAAAAGTAATTTTTTTCATAGTGATAATGGCAACATGGATTGCATGCCACTAAAATACATAATTTTTATAGAGGGAGATAATGAATAGGTGTTTACAAAATTTAATTTTTAGTGGTAAAAAAACAAAATCATATCCCTACTTATTTGTAGTTCTAATTTAGAATTTCTATACAATTTCATAAAAACAAAAGAATTATTTAATACACTAATAGTTAAATTAAGAAAAATAAAATGCACAGAATTGTAAACTATGGATATGATAAAATAGACAGCAATTTTAAATGTATTAACTTTACATATATTGATTTTTTATGAAAAATTTGATTACAAATAAAGTTTTAGAAAAGCTTCCCAATCATTTAAGAGGCTTTATTTTACCACAGCCGTATAACGATTATACATTTCAAAATCAGGCAGTTTGGCGTTATGTAATGCAAAAAAACATAGCTTACTTAAGTAAAGTAGCACACGATTCATATATAGGGGGACTTGAAAAAACGGGGATAAGCAAAGATGCAATTCCAAGGATGGAAGGGATGAATCGAATTTTAAAAGATATTGGCTGGGCTGCGGTTTCAGTAGATGGATTTATACCTCCAAATGCCTTTATGGAGTTCCAGGCATATAATGTTTTGGTAATTGCGGCAGATATTAGAACAATTGATCATATTGAATATACACCAGCACCTGATATTATTCATGAAGCGGCTGGACACGCACCTATTATTGCCAATCCAGAATATGCAGAGTATTTACGCAGGTTTGGAGAGATTGGAGCAAAGGCAATTTCTTCGGCTAAAGATTATGAATTGTATGAAGCCATACGTCATCTTTCCATCATTAAAGAAGACCCAAATACAGCACAAAAAGAAATTCAGATAGCAGAAGAATTAATTGCAAACATTTCAAAAAATATGGGCAAACCAAGCGAGATGTCTAAAATTAGAAATATGCATTGGTGGACCGTTGAGTATGGTTTGATAGGAACTTTACAAAACCCAAAAATTTACGGCGCGGGATTGTTATCTTCTATTGGAGAAAGTGCATGGTGTATGAGTGATAAAGTGAAAAAAGTAGCTTACTCAATAGATGCATCGAATATAGAATTTGACATTACCAAACCCCAACCGCAACTTTTTGTTACACCAAATTTTGCACACCTTAGCTTGGTTTTAGAAGAGTTTGCAAATACAATGGCATTAAGAAATGGAGGTTTAAATGGTATTCAAAAATTAATAAATTCTAAAAATTTAGGTACCATTGAGTTAAGTACAGGAATACAAATCTCTGGAAAATTTATTGAAGTTATTTCGGATGCAAAGGCAAAACCAGTTTATGTTAAAACCCTAGGACCAACAGCATTGGCCTATAAAAATAAAGAGTTGATAGGACATGATAAAGAATACCATAAGGATGGGTTTGGTTCTCCAATAGGAAAATTAAAAGGCATTAACTTGGCTATTGAAAATATGTCGCCAACTGATTTAGAGGCTTATGGCATTTGTGAAGGAAGAAGGACATGCTTAACCTTTGAAGGGGAAATAACGGTGGAAGGAGAAATCATTACAGGTAAAAGAAACCTACAAGGTAAAATTATATTGATATCCTTTAAAGATTGTACCGTTAAAAAAGGAGAAGATATTTTATTTCATCCAACATGGGGTATTTACGATATGGCAGTGGGAGCGAAGGTAATTTCAGCCTTTTCGGGATTGGCAGACCCAAATAGTTATGGTTTGCATTATGACCCTCCCAAAGAAAAAACGCATAAATTAAAATATAGCAACAAAGATATACAGCTTGATAAATTGTATGGTGAAGTGAGAAGGATGCGAGAGGCCAATAAATTTAATAATGATAAGCTGGAAGAAATATTGCTTACTTTAAATCAAGATTTCCCAAAAGATTGGTTGCTTGTTTTAGAAATTTATGAATTGTGCCAAAAAAACCATGCCAAAGTACTGCTTTCAAATGTGAAAAACAGTATAGTTAATTTATTGAAAAATAAAGAAATAGCCCACCTTTTACAAGATGGGCTCGAAATTATAAAGCAAATCTTTGGCTTAAAGTTGAGAGATTCTAAGGGTATTTACCATCCCTTTTGCCTGTACAGGCATAGAAGTTAGGTTAATAACAAAGTCTCCTTTATTGGCATATTTTTTATCTAAGGTAATTTTATTGATATCTTCAACCGTATCATCGGTACTAACCAATTTATCATAGTACTGTGCTTTTACTCCCCACAAAAGGTTTAGCATGGCTAAAATTCTACGGTTATCCGAAAAGGCTAAAATATTAGATTTTGGTCGCCAAGCAGAAATTTGGAAAGCCGTATAACCACTATTGGTTAATGTGGTTATTGCTCTAGCATCGATTTGATCGCCTAAAATTGCAGCTTGATGGCAAATGGATTTGGTAATATACCTTTCGTTAATACATTGCACATGAGAAACAGGGCTTTGTATTAATTCAGAGTTTTCAACACTAATTATAATATCTCGCATTACTTGAATTACTTCTCTTGGGAATTCACCAACGGAGGTTTCCCCAGAAAGCATTACGGCATCTGCACCATCCATAATAGAATTGGCAACATCATTAACCTCTGCTCTAGTAGGTACCTGACTAGTAATCATGGATTCCATCATTTGCGTTGCAATAATTACAGGAATACGAGCTTCTTTGGCCTTTTTCACCAATATTTTTTGTGTAATAGGTACCTTATCCATTGGGATTTCAACGCCCAAATCCCCTCTAGCTACCATCAACCCATCGCAATATGCGGTAATTTGGTTAATATTATCAATGGCTTCAGGTTTTTCAATTTTAGCTATAATTGGTATTTTGTAAGAAGATTTTTCTCTAATTAAATCTCTTAGCATAATCAAATCTTCCGAAGTTCTTACAAAAGATAGAGCGATCCAGTCTACTTCTTGTTCAATGGCAAAAATGGCATCTTTTACATCTTTTGGTGTCAGTGCGGGTAGTGAAATTTTAGTATTGGGTAGGTTTACTCCTTTTTTAGATTTTAATTTACCACCTCGTAAAACAGTAGTTTTAACTTCAGTATTTCTATCAGTATGCGTTACTTCAAAAAGTAATTTTCCATCGTCAACCAAAATCTTTTCACCAACTTCCACATCTTTTGGGAAATTTTGGTAGGTCATAAAAGCTCTTTCTACTGTTCCCTCACATTCGTTAGTAGTAAAAGTAAAAGTATCTCCTTTTTTTAATTTTACCTTTTCTTTCATTACACCCACCCGTAATTTTGGTCCTTGTAAATCTGCTAAAACGGCAACATTAAAATTGCGCTCTTCATTTATTTCTCGTATGATTTTAATTTTTCTTTTTACATCTTCATAATCGGCATGCGAGAAATTAACTCTAAACACATTTACACCTCTTACCATTAAATCTTCCATCATTTCTTTGGTGTCGACAGCAGGGCCAAGTGTGGCTACAATTTTTGTTTTTTTTCTTTGACTCATTCTTTAAAAAATTAAATTATCCTTAGATTTTAAGCTATAAGGATCTAGCGTATAGGATGTTATTACTTGATAAGTTTGATTGATTTTAGCTAAAATAGTAGAGACATCTTTTTTAGGGATGTTTCCTGAAATTTTAATAAAATAATCTACTTGTTTTTTTTCAGGGATTAAATAAGAAATTTTAGACTCTTCTCC
>JAUIAA010000180.1 GCA_030425715.1 Bacteroidia bacterium
ATGCCGATGCTTTATTGGTGGCAGCAGGTTCGGGTTTGGCCACTTTAAGCATGCCCGGTAGTGAAGGAGTGCCAAAAGACGCGGTAAAAAACACGCTAATTGCCGAATACAATAATATTGAAAGTGTAAAAAAACATTTTGCAAAACACAAAGATATTGCAGGTGTAATTATAGAGCCAATTGCTGGTAATATGGGTGTAGTAAAACCAAACGCAGCCTTTTTAAACAAACTTCAAGATCTCATTAAAGAAAATGAAGCTTTGTTAATTGTAGATGAGGTAATGACTGGTTTCCGCTCTAAATTTGGAGGAGCACAGGAGCTTTTAGGCTTAAAAGCTGATATTACCTGTTTAGGCAAGGTAATTGGAGGAGGTTTTCCTGTGGGAGCCTATGGAGCAAGAGATGAAATAATGCAAATGGTAGCGCCACTTGGAAATATGTATCAAGCTGGTACTTTGTCGGGTAACCCAATTGCAATGGCTTCTGGCTATGCAACCTTAAAAGAATTGAAAAGAAAAAATCCGTATCGAAAATTTGAAAAAATTGCAAGCTTATTAGAAGAGGAATTTTTAAAGGCTGCTAATGAAAATGGAGTGGATGTACAAGTAAACCGATTTGGATCCATGATCAATCCTTTTTTTACAAGTGAAAAAGTAGTTGATTTTAAAACAGCGCAATCCAGTGATACCAATAAGTTTAAATTGTTTTTCTGGAAAATGCTTGAAAACGGAATTTTTATTCCACCATCTCAATTCGAATCTTGGTTTTTATGTACTAAATTTTCTAAAGACGATTTCGAAAAAACAAAAAAAGCAATTCATATTGCCATGAAGGCGGTAGGAGAGAAGTTTAATTAAAGTTTCAGGTGTCAGGCATGAAGTAGAAGAAATGAAAATAAAAACGATATGTTTAATTTTCAAAAACATTTAAGTAATCATACCAGATACCTAACACAAAAAACCAATGATAAAAAACGATTTATTTTTAAGAGCCTTAAAAGGAGAAATTGTAGAGCGTCCACCAGTTTGGATGATGCGACAAGCGGGTAGATATTTACCTGAATTTATTGCTATTCGTGAAAAATATGATTTCTTTACCAGATGTCAAACTCCTGAATTGGCTTCAGAAATTACAGTACAACCTATTCGTAGGTATGGCATGGATGCTGCGATTTTGTTTTCAGATATTTTGGTAATTCCACAAGCCATGAATATTGAGGTGGAAATGAGACCAGGTATAGGGCCTTGGTTGCCAAATCCTATTCGAACACAAAAAGATGTAGATGCCGTAATAATTCCAGATATAGAAGAAACTTTGGGTTATGTTATGGATGCTATTAAATTAACCAAAGAGATGCTAAATGATGAGATACCTTTGATTGGTTTTGCTGGTTCTCCTTGGACAATTTTATGTTATTGTGTACAAGGGCAAGGCTCTAAAACTTTTGATAAAGCCAAAGAGTTTTGTTTTACCAACCCAATGGCTGCACATCAATTGTTACAAAAAATTACGGATACTACTATTGCTTATTTAAAGGAGAAAGTAAAGGCTGGGGTGAATGCAGTACAAGTTTTCGATTCTTGGGGAGGCATGTTATCGCCTAAAGATTATCAAGAATTTTCATGGCAATACATCCAACAAATTATAGATGCTTTATATAAGGATGCTCCTGTTATTGCCTTTGGTAAAGGCTGTTGGTTTGCCTTAGAAGAAATGGCAAAGTCTAAGGCTTCCGCTTTGGGAGTGGATTGGACGATTACGCCACAAATGGCGCGAAAACTAACAGGAAATAAAATTACATTGCAGGGTAATTTTGACCCAGTTAGGCTATTATCTCCCCCAAAGGAAATCAAAAAAATGGTAAAAGAAATGATTGATGCTTTTGGTAAGGATAGGTATATTGTAAATTTAGGGCATGGTATTTTACCGCATATCCCATTAGAAAATGCAGGTGCATTTATTGAAGCGGTAAAAGAATACAAAAACTAAGTTTTGATTGCAGAATTCGATTCATATTATATAGACAGTATTCAAGAAAAAGATGCGTGGAAAATATGTGATTTATTTGTAACCAATGAAGATCGATTTAAACGATTTTTCCCAAATTCCTTAGAACAAAATCTAAATCCTACTTTATCAAAGTATTTCTGTGAAAAGAAATATAAGGAATTTTATAATAAAGATGAATTTCTTTTTACCATAAAAGAAAAAGAAACCAATACATTAGTTGGTCTCATTTATATTAAAGAACTAGACTGGAATATGAAACAAGGTGAATTTGCTTATTGTGTGGGTTATCCTTTTGAAGGAAAAAAAATAACAACCAAGGCAGTTCAGTTGCTTTCACAATACGCCTTCGAGCATTTAAATTTAAATACGCTTCAAATTATAGTGCATAAAGACAACCAATCAAGTGTAAAAGTAGCTTTAAATAATCAATTTGTTTGGAAAAAAACATTAGTAAAGGAGTTTACACCGCCTGGTGAAAAGCCCTTAGATATGGAATTATACGAACTTTACCATGAAAGATAAGTTTTACCAATATATAGAAGATTTACAAAATACAATTACTGCTACTTTGGAAAAAGTAGACGGAAAAGCCAAGTTTAAAGAAGATATTTGGGAACGACCTGAAGGGGGTGGTGGAAGAACACGTGTTATATCCGGTGGTAATGTTTTTGAAAAAGGAGGCGTAAATATTTCAGGGGTTCATGGACCCTTGCCAGAAACCATGCAAAAATATTTTGGTGTAAAAGAAGCCGATTTTTTTGCTTGTGGTTTAAGTTTGGTGCTCCATCCTAAAAACCCAATGGTACCAACCGTTCATGCCAATTGGAGGTATTTTGAAATGTACGATAAATCAGGTAATATTGTAAATAGTTGGTTTGGTGGCGGACAAGATTTAACACCATACTATTTGTTTGATGAGGATGCCAAACATTTTCACCAAATATGTAATAGAGCATGTGACAAACATAACTTAGAATTTTATCCAAAATATAAAAAACAATGCGACACCTACTTTTGGAATGCGCATAGAAATGAAGCGAGAGGAATAGGTGGTTTGTTTTTTGACAGATGTAGTGAAAATACGGAAATGAACATGCAAAATTGGTACAATTTTGTAACAGAAGTTGGAAATAGTTTTTTGGAAGCTTATGTACCAATTGTAGAAAGAAGAAAAGACCTGCATTATACCAAAGAACAGAGAGATTGGCAAGAAATTAGAAGAGGTCGTTATGTGGAGTTCAATTTGATTCACGACAAAGGAACGCTTTTCGGATTAAAAACTAACGGCAGAATAGAAAGCATCTTAATGAGTTTACCACCTCATGTACAATGGCATTATAACCACACACCGGAAGCAGGTTCTGAAGAAGAACGTTTATTAGAGATATTAAAAAATCCTAAAGATTGGGTTTGATGATTTAAATCATTTTGTAGTAACCGCTCTTGTCTTAATATTGCATTGCTAAATTAAAAAATCATGAAGAACGATTTAATTCAAAAATACAATGTACCAGGACCAAGATATACTAGTTATCCAACGGTTCCATTTTGGGATGCGGAGGGAATTGCGTTGCAAGACTGGAAAAATTCAGTAATCCAATCCTTTAATGAATCCAATGATAGTGAGGGGATTAGTTTGTATATCCATCTTCCTTTTTGCTAAAGTCTTTGTACATTTTGCGCTTGTCATAAACGAATTACCAAACGCCACGAAGTAGAAGAACCTTATTTGGATACTGTTTTAAAAGAATGGAATTTGTATTGTGATTTTTTAGAAGAGAGGCCAAAAATTAGAGAAATTCATTTGGGTGGAGGTACTCCAACTTTTTTTTCTGCAGAAAATTTGAAAAAATTAGTTGAAGGTGTTTTTAAAAGAGCAGATAAGTATCATACTTTTGAGTTGAGTTATGAAGGACATCCAAATTATACTTCTGAAAAACAACTACAAACCTTATATGATTTAGGTTCTAGAAGAAATAGCTTTGGCATTCAAGATTATGACCCTAAGGTGCAAAAAGCCATACATAGAGTGCAAAGTTTTGCGCAAGTACAAAAAGTACATGAGTTGTCTAGAAAAATTGGCTATGAATCTATTAGTCATGATTTGATATTCGGTTTACCTTTTCAAACAGAAGAAAGTATTCGCAATACCATTAAAAATACCATTGCCTTAAAACCAGATAGAATAGCCTATTATAGCTATGCACATGTGCCTTGGATAAAAGGGGTTGGACAGCGAGGTTTTGATGAGAATGATTTGCCAAGAGATGATGAAAAACGCTATTTATACGAACTAGGTAAGCAACTATTTTTTGAGGCTGGTTATGTGGAAATAGGAATGGATCATTTTGCATTGCCAACAGATTCGTTATACCAAACTTTAAAAAATAAAACACTGCATAGAAACTTTATGGGCTATACCGCAGGGAAAACCAAATTGATGATTGGTTTGGGTATGTCGGCCATTAGTGATTCATGGTATGGTTTTGCCCAAAACGAAAAATCTGTAGAAAATTATCAAGATATTGTAAACAAAGGTATGATACCGATATTTAGAGGTCATAAATTAACCCAAAGCGACCTGATAATTAGGCAACATATCCTGAATTTAATGTGCAATTTGGAAACAAAATGGATCTATGGTTTGGATAAGGGTTTAAAAGAAGAAATCTTGTCAAGATTAGTAGAGATGGATGAAGATGGTTTATTAGAAATTTCAGAAAATAAACGACAGGTAAAAGAAGAAGGTAGAATGTTTGTGCGTAATGTTTGTATGGCTTTTGATTTACGATTGATTGATAATAAACCACAAACTAGAATCTTTTCTATGACGATTTAATTGAAAATTTAGTTAATTAGTCTTTGTAAAATAATGCTTATTTTTAGGCATTATTCAATATGCTAAATCTCTAATTTCAATGATTCTTAAAAAAAGTACCCAGCAGCATTTAAGTTTAACCTTATTTT
>JAUIAA010000181.1 GCA_030425715.1 Bacteroidia bacterium
CCTAACAACACATTTTGATAATGATATGATTGTTTTGGAAAAATGGATACCTAATAAACCCATTTCTGTAGTGTATTTTGACGGTGAAAAGAAACGTTATTATATCAAGCGTTTTATGATTGAAAATCCTAATAAAGAAGAGCAATTTATTTCTTCCCATCCAAATTCTCAGTTAGAAATTATTAGTACAGATTTTAGACCCGTTGCCGAAGTTATTTTCTCTAAAAAAAGTTTAAAAAATATAAATATAAACTTTGAAGAGTTTATTGCAATAAAAGGCATTAAAGCACTTGGAAATCAACTAACAACAGATAAAATAAAACAAATAAACTTGTTAGAATCTTTACCTTATCAAGAACCAGAAGTCAATCATGTTGATTTGGTGGATGAACAAATTATAGATCAAGAAAAAGAGGAAGATTCTAAGCAGAATGGAGATTCTCAAACCACACTTTTTTAAAATCAAACTAAAATTCATTTTCTAAACTCTGTTTGTATTTTGCAATATTAGCTTGGGTTTCCTTATCTAATTCAGGTTCTTCAATATCTTTAAATTTTTCTAAGGTTTTGAGTATCGTTTCTGCAACAATTAATCTACAAGTAGGTTTGTCATCCGCTGGAATGATATGCCACGGAGCCAACACTGTGGAGGTTCTATTCAACAAATCTTCATAACAAAACATATATTTATCCCATAGTTTCCTTTCTTTTAAATCTCCTGCAGAAAATTTCCAGTTTTTTTCTTGTAGTTCTAACCTTCTTAGCAGCCTATTTTTCTGCTCTTCTTTAGAAAGGTTCAAGAAAAATTTAAGAACAACGGTTCCACTTTTTACCAAATGGTTTTCAAAATTAACGATAGATTCCATTCTTTGGTGGTAAAAAGAATCGTTTAATTGTTCAATATTTGTAATTCTTGGGTTATTCTCGCCAAAAATATAATTGGGATGCACACGAGTTACCAGTACATTTTCATAGTGTGTACGATTAAAAACACCGAATTTACCTCGTTCTGGTAAAGCTAGATAATGCCTCCATAAAAAGTCGTGTTTTAACTCTAATTCAGAGGGCTGTTTAAAACTGTGCACATTGATACCTTGGGTATTAAAATTTTTAAACACTTCTCTTATTAAACTGTCTTTTCCCGATGTATCCATACCTTGCAAACACACCAACACACTGTACTTACCATGGGCATACATGGTATCTTGTAGCTTACTAAGCTTTTTTCTTACTTTTTTAAGTTTATCTTTTGCTTCAGTATCTACTAACTTGGTAGCTATATCGGCTAAATTTACACTTTGGTTGACTTTAAAAATATTGGTATCCATAAATAGTTTATTTACTTGCAAATAATTTTACATCTTCCTCACTAATCTCTTTTTGTCCTAATATTAACAATCGTTCTATTACATTACGCAACTCTCTAATATTACCAGTCCAATTGTATTTTTGTAGTAATTTTACAGCATTATCGTCAAATAATTTTGGAGAATTACCATGTTCACTAGCAATTTTTTCTGCAAAATAACGAATCAGTAAAGGTATATCTTCCACCCTATCATTTAAGGATGGAACTTTGATAAGAATTACTGCCAATCTATGGTATAAATCTTCTCTAAATCGCCCTTCTTCTATTTCCTTTTTTAAATCCTTATTAGTCGCCGCTAAAACTCTCACATCAATTTTGATATCTTTATCACTCCCCACCCTACTTACCTTGTTTTCTTGTAAAGCTCTTAAAACTTTAGCTTGTGCAGAATGACTCATATCTCCAACTTCATCTAAAAAAATAGTGCCGCCATTTGCTGCTTCAAACTTACCTGCTCTATCTTTATTGGCTCCAGTAAAAGAGCCTTTTATATGTCCAAACAATTCACTTTCAATCAATTCCGATGGAATTGCAGCGCAATTCACCTCCACCATTGGTCCTTTTCTGCGCTCACTTTTTTGGTGAATCCAATGCGCCACCAATTCTTTACCTGTACCATTTTCTCCGGTAATTAAAACTCTTGCTTCTGTTGGCGCAACTTTTTCAATTATACTTTTTATTTGTAAAATAGCATCGCTTTCGCCAATCATTTCATATTTTTTATCCACTTTTTTCTTTAAGCGAATATTTTCTACTACCAATTTCTTTTTATCTAAGGCATTTCTAACTGCATTTAACAACCTGTTTAAATCCGGTGGTTTTGAAATATAATCAAAAGCTCCTTTTCGCATGGTTTCTACAGCAGTATCTAAATCTCCATGTCCAGAAATCATTAAAAAAGGTATTTCAGGTTTAATTTGTTGTGCCTTTTCTAGCACTTCCATACCGTCCATTTTTGGCATTTTTATATCACATAATACCAAATCGTAATCCGCTTTTTCAATCATTTTTAAACCTTCATCACCATCTTCAGCTTCTTCAATTTCAAAGGCAGCATTTTCTTCTTGAATAATTCTAGTTAGTACCCTTCTTATTGCAGATTCATCTTCAATTATTAAAATTTTTGACATAAATAATTAATTTAGTTAAAAGTACTTAATATTTTATCCATTTAAATATTTCTTTATAACTGGCTTTCTTTCCATACATTAAAATACCTACTCTATAAATTTTTGCTGCGATCCAAACTGCGCCTAAAAATGTTAAAATTAATATGCTTAAAGATGTTATGATTTGCCATGTTGGGACTCCGAATGGAATTCGCATAAGCATCACTATTGGTGAAGTAAATGGAATAATTGAAAACACTGTTGAAATCATACCGTGTGGGTCGTTTATTACCGTTGCAAACCCTACATAAACCCCAATCATTAAAGGCATTAAAACTGGCAACATAAACTGTTGAGTGTCGGTTTCATTATCTACTGCTGCACCAATTGCCGCGTAAATAGAGCTATACAATAAATAGCCACATAAAAAATACAAGATAAACAAGAAAAACATACTTACAAGCGGTAAATGTAAAATTTCAGTAATCATAAATTGGGTATCGCTAATTGGTAGGTTTTGTACTTGTTGTGCACCAACAGCATTTGCGGTCATAGAAGACGACATTAAATCTACATCAAAAAAGACAGCGCTTCCAATTAAAATAATTGTCATTAAAATCCCCCAAATAAAGAATTGTAACAAACCGGCAGAGGCATTTCCTATAATTTTACCTAACATTAATTGGAATGGTTTAACCGATGAAATGATTACTTCAATAATTCTACTTGTTTTTTCTTCAATTACACTTCGCATAACACTAGCTCCATAAATAATGATAAACATCATAACCAGATAACCCGCACCAATACCCAAAGCAATTTTAATACCGTTGATTAATTTGGAAGATTTTTCGCCACTAAAATTGGTCAAGCCTATTTCTACATTAACTTTAGAGGCTTTGAGCTTTTCGGCATCAATATGTAATTGATGAACTTTTAGTTGTTGTAACTTTTTTTCAAGGATGGATTCTAGTTCAGAAATGGTAACCATTCCTGGAGATTCTTCTGAAAAAAATTGAATATTATTCGCTACTTCCTCAATGCTATCACTCTTAGGTATATATAACAATCCTTCATGCCCAGAACTATGTACAATTGCTTTTGCTTTTTCCAAGCCAATTGCGGTTAAATTTTCAAAATCGAATAGTTTATTATCAGGTAAATCATTCTCTGTAAATAATTTAGATTCATTTACATAGGCAATTATACTCTTTTTTTCTAAACTACTTTTGGTTAAAAACCCAACCAAAGCCATCATTGCAACAATTAAAATAGGACTTAAAAAAGTCATTATAATAAAGGATTTATTACGAACCTTAGCTAAAAATTCTCGTTTTATAATTAGTTTTAACTTATCCATGGCTTAATTCAAGGTTTGTAAATTGCTGTTGTTTACAGCCTCTATAAAAATTTCGTTAGCAGATGGCACCAACTCCACATAATGATTGATGGTAGCTTTACTGTTTAAATATTTAATTAAATCGGTAGAAGAATCTCCTTTATTTAATTGGATACGTAATTTTAAATCATCTTCTAAAGATTTGAAAGTAGCAGGAGAAACTTCAAATTTTTCTTGTAATTCTTTTTGTAATTGCCCTTTATTTGTTGTGAGTAGGCCTACTTCAAAAGCATTGGTTTTGAATTGCTTTTTAATTTCTATCAATTTACCATCTAGCACTTTATTAGATTGATGAATCAAAGCTATGTTTTCACACAATTCCTCAACAGATTCCATCCTATGTGTGGAAAATATAATAGAAGAACCTTGGTTTTTTAAATTGATAATTTCATCTTTTATCAAATTTGCATTTATAGGATCAAATCCGCTAAAAGGCTCGTCAAAAATTAGTAATTTTGGTTGGTGCATCACGGTAATGATAAACTGTACTTTTTGCGCCATCCCTTTAGACAATTCCTCTACCTTTTTATTCCACCAATCTTCAATTTCGAATTTTTTAAACCAGTAAGTCAATCTCTCTTTTGCTTCTTGCTTGGTCAAACCCTTTAATCGGGCCAAATACAAAGCTTGTTCGCTTACCTTCATACGTTTATACAAACCGCGCTCTTCGGGTAAGTAACCAATATGGTGTACATCATTTGGCTGCAATTTTTTACCATCAAAATACACCGTACCTTTATCTGGCATCGTAATTTGATTGATAATTCTTATTAAAGTGGTTTTTCCCGCTCCGTTCGGTCCCAGTAGTCCAAAAATACTTCCTCTTGGTACAGCAATAGAAACATTGTTTAATGCTTTATAATTGCCATAATTTTTTTCAATGTTTTCACACATTAAAATGTTATCCATATTGTCATTTAATTAAAAATCAAATATAGTGAAATGTGGAAAGAAGCGACTAAATTATTTAACTAGCTTAATTTTTCAAAGTATTTGCCCTGTATTTCCTTAACCATATCAAGGGTAATATTAGGTTTTATAACCCTTAACATATCTGTAATTCCTTCATTTTCATAGAACATACCTTT
>JAUIAA010000182.1 GCA_030425715.1 Bacteroidia bacterium
CTAATGTATCAAGAAATTGAAAACGCTTTAAAAGCAATACAATCTGGCGGAACTATAGTTTACCCTACAGATACTGTTTGGGGTATTGGTTGTGATGCAACTAATGAACAGGCCGTTGGAAATATTTTTCAAATAAAACAGCGAGAAGAAAGTAAAAGTTTAATTATTTTGGTGGATGGACTTGAAATGCTGGTAAAGCATGTGCAAACGTTACCAAAAAATATTATTGATTTTTTAGAGGAGCAAAGCAGACCAACAACCATCATTTACCCTAATGCAAAAAATCTTGCCAAAAATGTTGTAGCTAACGATGGTTCCGTTGCTATAAGAATAGTACAAAATGATTTTTGTAAACAACTAATAGCAGCATTAGGAAAACCATTGGTTTCTACCTCGGCCAATACTAGTGGAAACGGAACTCCTATGTGCTTTGATAATATTGAAAAATCTATTTTGGATAGCGTAGATTATGTAGTAGATTTGCATCGCGATAAAACCAGTAAAAGTGCTTCACAATTAGTTCGATTTGATGAAGTTGGTAAGATAGAATATCTTAGAAAATAATACATGAAACCAAATCATTTAGAGAAAGCTTTAACACTTCCTATATTTTCTTCAATTGCAAAAACTGCAAATGAAATGCAATTGGAAACCTTTGTTATTGGTGGTTTTGTAAGAGACTTTTTATTGCAACGAAACCTAGCTAAAGATATTGATATTGTGGTAGTAGGTAGCGGAATTGAACTTGCTAAAAAGGTAGCGAAACAGCTACCTCACCATCCAAAAGTGCAAATTTTTAAAACCTATGGTACGGCCATGTTGCGGGTAAATAATATGGAGGTAGAATTTGTAGGGGCTAGAAAAGAATCTTACAACCAAGATAGTAGAAATCCTAAGGTAAGTGTTGGTACTTTACATGACGATCAAAATAGGAGAGATTTTACAATTAATGCCTTGGCAATAAGTTTAAATCCATCTACTTATGGAGAATTACTCGATCCATTTAATGGAATGGAAGATTTACAAAATAAAATTATTCGCACACCATTAGATCCTGATATTACTTATTCCGATGATCCTTTGCGAATGATGCGGGCAATTCGATTTTCTAGTCAGTTAAATTTTACCATTGAAGAAAAATCCTTAGATGCCATTAGCGATAAACCATCAATTGGTTTAAAACTTTTGTTTCAAACAGGGTTACTTCCGTATATTTTACCTGAATTATCGGATTTACAAGGGGTAGAGCAAATAAAAGGGCAAAAGCATAAAGATAATTTTTACCACACCTTACAAGTGGTAGATAATATTGCTAAAACAACCGATAACCTTTGGTTGCGCTGGGCAGCACTTTTACATGATATTGGTAAAGCACCCACAAAAAAGTTTGATAAAAAAGTAGGGTGGACTTTTCATGGACATGAATTTGTAGGCTCTAAAATGGTAAAAAAAATCTTTATTAGATTAAAAATGCCATTGAATGAGAAGATGAAGTATGTGCAAAAAATTGTAATGATGAGTTCGCGTCCAGTAATTTTAGCAGAGAATGTAACCGATTCTGCAGTAAGAAGACTGATATTTGATGCAGGAGACGATGTAGAAGATTTGATGACACATTGTGAAGCCGATATTACTACTCGAAATAAAGAAAAAGAAAAACAATACCGCAATAACTTCAAAAAAGTTCGCCAAAAAATTAAGGAAGTAGAAGAGCGAGATAGAGTGAGAAATTTTCAACCTCCTATTACAGGAGAATTGATTATGGAAACTTTTAAGTTAAAACCTTGTAGAGAAATTGGTGTTTTAAAAGATGCCATAAAAAATGCCATTTTAGACGGGGTAATAAGTAATGATTACCACCAAGCATACCAATACATGTTGCAAAAAGCAGCAGAATTGGGTTTGAAAAAATAGCGCAAAATTATTCTAAAATTTTTCTAGAAATAACCAGTTTTTGAATTTCGGTAGTACCTTCTCCAATGGTGCAAAGTTTGGCATCTCTATAGAATTTTTCAACAGGAAAATCTTTGGTATAACCATAACCACCATGAATTTGAACAGCCTCGTTAGCAATTTTTACACAAGTTTCGGATGCATACATTTTAGCCATTGCACCAATTTTGGTAATTCTTTCGCCATTGTTTTTATGGTAAGCTGCTTTGTGTAATAATAATTCAGATGCTTCAATTTCTGTAGCCATATCGGCTAATTTAAAAGAGATACCTTGAAATGAGCTAATTGGTTTTCCAAATTGTACACGCTCTTTGGCATATTTTAAAGAGGCGTCATAAGCCCCTTGTGCAATTCCTAAAGAAAGTGCTCCAATAGAAATTCTACCTCCGTCTAAAATTTTAAGAGCTTGTACAAAACCATCGCCAACTGTTCCTAAAACATTGTTTTTATGCACTTTACAATTATCAAAAACTAACTCAGCAGTCTCCGAAGCTCGCATTCCTAATTTATTTTCTTTTTTACCAGAACTAAACCCTGGAGTTCCTTTTTCAATTACGAAAGCAGTCATCCCTCTAGAATCTCCTTTTTCACCAGTACGAACCATAACTACTGCAATATCACCACTGATACCATGGGTAATAAAGTTTTTTGCACCGTTAATGATAAAATAATCTCCTTCCGCTACAGCGGTAGTACTCATACCACTAGCATCACTACCTGTATTGTGCTCCGTAAGGCCCCAAGCGCCAATCCATTCGCCAGAAGCAAGTTTAGGCAACCATTTTTCTTTTTGCTCTTCATTAGCAAAACTTAAAATATGGTTGGTACAAAGTGAATTGTGTGCAGCAACAGATAGACCAATAGAGCCATCAACTTTTGAAATTTCTTTTAAAATGGTAATATAATCGTGGTAATCTAAACCAGAACCACCGTATGTTTCTGGAACTAAAATACCCATATAACCTAGTGCTCCTAATTTTTTAAATAAATCTACAGGGAATATTTGGTTCTCATCCCATTCCATCATTTTAGGAATCATATGTTGTTTGGCAAAATCACGTATAGATTGTACCATCATCTGTTGTTCGTCGGTAGTTCTAAAATCCATAATTGGCTTTTAATTTTCAATTCAATTCGTTGTCAAATATAGTGCTATTCTAGCATATTTATCTACAGGAAAGGAGTCAATTTTTTTTAATTCATCTAACTCATATATATGCTCGACCTCATTTTTGTAACGGAATATTTTTTTGGTAAGCGGATAATCAATATATGGTAAGTTTACCATTTGTTTAAACGTAGCGGTGTTGATATTTAATTTTTTAATATTTGGCAATTGTTGTACGCTAAATTCTACCAAAATTTTATCCGCTACAACTTTGTCTAAATAATACACTTCGTACAGTTGTTCGTTAGTACTAAAACCTTGTAATAGTTTTCGATAGGAAATTATTCGATTGGCTAGTTTCTCTCCAACTCCATTGATGGTTTGTAAATCTTCGGTTGTTACTTTATTTAGGTCAAAGCTCGATACTGTAATATTATGGTTTGGTATATTTTTTTTTGGGATTTCTTTTTTTGGTTTAGAATTTACCCAATCGGGAAATTTAAAATATGGAGAAATAATTTTAAGTAAACTGTCGTTGATATGGGTTATATTTTGAAATTCTTTAGCAGAATTCACAAATTTTCCAGTTTTTCGAAAAGCAAATAATCTATCTATTTCGCCAACAGACATTCCCAATTGATAGGCTTTAAAATCTGTAATATAATTGGGATTAAAAGGACGAATCTTAAATTTATTTTCGGCCTGTTTTAACTCTTTTACCGAATCTATTTGTTTTTGAATTGCTTCTGTTTCAGGATGTAAAACTTCTAATTTTGTAGTGCCAAAATCCATAAAATACAGCACTGCTTGAAGTACAATTATAAGGAGCACTAAAAATAAAATCCCATTTCTTTGGCGTTTGTTATACCAGAAATGGGATTTTAAATCTTTCATATTTATTATATAAGGTTAGCTTATATTATCCTCTATGGATTCTTCTTTTAATTTAATGGCACTCAAATAACGATCCAGTTGTTTTTTAACCACCGGGAATAGGAAATATAACCCAACCATATTTGGGAATACCATTGCAAAAATCATCGCATCTGAGAAATCCCAAATAGATTTCATACTAGCAGCAGCTCCAATAATTACAAAAACTAGAAACAACACTTTATAAGTTAAATCAGCTGCTTTTCCTCTACCAAATAAAAATTTCCAAGATTGTAATCCGTAATAAGACCAAGAAATCATCGTAGAAACAGCAAATAGAACTACTGCAACCGTTAAGAATAAGTGAGAATACGGAATAAAACTATTAAATGCCTGTTGGGTAATTCCAGCACCTTCATATGAGATGCCGTCTATAATTACTGCTCCTTGACCATCGCCTCCGTATTGAAAAGCACCACCCATATTAAAAATTACAATAACCAATGCAGTCATGGTACAAATTACTACGGTGTCGATAAACGGTTCTAATAAAGCTACCAATCCTTCTGACGCAGAATATTTTGTTTTTACTGCCGAGTGCGCAATAGAGGCCGAACCGGCACCAGCTTCGTTAGAGAATGCTGCTCGTTTAAATCCAACCAATAATACGCCAATTACACCACCAACTCCAATTGCTTGTGGGTTAAAAGCTTCGGTAAAAATAAGGCTTATGGCATCATCTAATAATCCAAAATTACTAAATAAAATATACAAGCAAGCACCAATATAAAGTACTGCCATAAAAGGTACAATTTTTTCGGTTACAGAGGCAATTCTTTTAATACCACCTATTATAATTATACCAACAAAAAGAGCCAGTATTACACCAATCCAAAATCCAGCTTGTGTACTTTCTAATCCTAAAATATCTTTAAGTACAATGGTAGCTTGGTTAGATTGGGCAGCGTTACCACCTCCAAAGGAACCACCAATACA
>JAUIAA010000183.1 GCA_030425715.1 Bacteroidia bacterium
CTAAATAACTCATTCTAAAATTAATATTAATCGATCTGAGGAAAGCTTTTCAAATTTTGACAAACTGTAATCGCCAAAAACATGTTGTATTTTTAGCTTAGCTTGTTCGCTTAGTTTATGCATTTTCTCTAAAGTTAAACATTGCACTTTTTCAGTAAAATGAAGCTTTTGATGGTTTACGGTAAAACGAATGTCTTTGGTTAAAATCTCATTCTCTATTTTTCTAGTAATATAAAAATCGATGTCATTTTTATGTATGAGCTCCTTGGCAACTAAATTTGCTTTTATTTTATCAATATTTAAAAAGTCGATAACAATTTTTCCATTATTCAAAATGGCACTTTTAAAGTTTTTTAGTACATTAACATTTACTTCATCTTTTTCAAAGTAGCCAAAGCTTGTAAATAAATTGAATATCACATCGTATTTTCCTTGTAAAGGCTCTCGCATATCGTGCACTACAAATTGTAAGGTTGCATTTTCAAAATGTTTGGCTGATGCAATACTATTGGTAGATAGATCAGCTCCTTTCACTTTAAATCCTTTTTTATTTAAAAAAATAGCATGCCTTCCTTTTCCACATGGTAAATCTAAAATACTTGCTCCTTTTTTTAATTGCAAAAAATCAATAAGATTTTGCATAAAAAATTCTGCTTCATTTTTATTTCGGTGATCGTAAAGTAAATGATAATATTTGGTATCAAACCAATGCTGAAACCACTCTGTTTTATTCTCCATATGCATAAGTTGCCACAAATGTAAAAATTCAAAGTTGTTTAATGAAATTTGTACAAGCATTTTATCAGCTTGACGGAATCGTGTACATTTGCCAAATGGAAGGAAATTTTAAAATGCTGGCAAAATCTTTATTTGGCTTCGAACCTATTTTGGCTAAAGAACTTAGAAATTTAGGCGCAATTAATGTTAAAGAAGGGGTGAGAAGTGTTTCTTTTGAAGGAGATAAAGGGTTTATGTATAAGGCCAATATGGCTTTAAGAACTGCAATTAAAATTTTGGTTCCAGTATATGCTTTTCCTTTAAAAAACGAAGACGATTTGTACAAGCAGTTGCAAAAGTTTCGATGGGAAAAATTTATGACTGCCGAAAGTACTTTTGCCATACACTCTGTAGTAAATTCAGAGGTTTTTACCAATTCTCACTATGTTTCTTTAAAAAGTAAAGATGCAATAGTAGATTATTTTAGAAGCAAATACCACAAACGCCCAAGTATAGATTTAAGACATCCAGATGTGATGTTTAACATACACATTCAAAAAAACAAATGCACCTTATCTCTAGATAGTTCTGGCGAGTCTTTACATAAACGTGGCTATAAAACCGATACCAATATTGCACCCATTAATGAGGTGTTAGCAGCGGGTTTGGTAATCTTGTCTGGATATGACGGTACACAGCATTTTTTAGATCCTATGTGTGGGAGTGGAACTATATTGATAGAAGCTGCCATGATTGCCAATAACATACCTGCAAATATTAACAGACTAGAATTTGCCTTTGAAAAATGGAAAGATTATGATGTAGCGTTATTTGATGTTATAAGGGATTCACTGTTAAAAAAAGTTAGAAATTCAACTGCTGAAATAATGGGTTACGACAAAGCTCCTTCTGCAGTGCGAAAAGCCAACGACAATATTAAAAATGCATCTTTAGAAGATTTTATTAAAATTGAACGTCAAAACTTTTTTGATTCTGAAAAGAAAACAGAAGGGAAGACCATTATTTTATTTAATCCACCTTACGGGGAAAGATTATCGGTTAATATACCCGAATTTTATGGCCAGATAGGGGATACCTTAAAGCAAGGTTATACAGATACCGATGCTTGGTTAATTACTTCAGATTTTACCGAAGGGTTGAAGAGCGTTGGCTTAAGAACATCGCGAAAAATTAAATTGTTTAACGGTAATTTGGAGTGCCGATTTGTTAAATATGAAATGTACAAAGGCAGTAAAAAAGCCAAAAAAAATCAATAAAACGCTTTGTCTTTTCGCAATACTTTAAGCATATGAAATCCGTAAATATTATAACCTTCATTATAATAAAATTTATGTGATTTTGTATTGTTTACATACGTATTGAGTTCGGTAGCTTCGCAGCCTTTATCTACCAAATAGTTGTAAATCCAATTAAAAAATATTTTACCAACGCCTTTGTTTCTATAATTCTCGGCTATTACAACATGGTCAACTTCGGCACTTTTACCAATATAATGCCTTGTGCTATACCAAATACCACAAATACCTATAAGTTTTTGTTGATCAAAAATTCCGGCACACTCGTAATTTTGATTGCACATATCGGCTAGTCTTTGCTTTAATAATGCATCAGGCGTTTTATTATTGATGAACCTAAGTAGCGGAATAATACTATGGATACAATTTTTCTCAATTATTTTAATTTGATAATTGTGCATATTTTGACTTATTTTAGTGCTTTAAATACTGTAAAATGATTGTGGTAAAATTAATAAAACCTGAAGAGACTTATACCATTAGAAAAAATGAATTGCGTAAAAATATGACCTTATCAGTGCAATTAAACAATGATTTTGATGTGCATACTTTTCATTATGGTTTGTTTAATAATCAAAAACTGGTTAGTATAGTAAGCTATATGCAAGCAAGCTATAATGGGTTAGAAGGGCAGCAATACCAATTGCGTGGCATGGCAACAGATGTAGCGAATCAAGGAAAAGGTTTTGGTAAAATTTTGGTGCAAAAATCATTAGATGATTTAAGGAAGAAAAATGTAGATATAATTTGGTGTAAAGCTAGGGTAGTGGCGATTGAATTTTATAAAAAACAAGGTTTTAAAATTATTGGAGATGCATTTGATATTCCGCAAATAGGAACGCATTTTGTGATGTTTAAAAAATTATAAATTTAACATTATGGATAAAGGATTAAATTTACTGGGTTAGAGTTAAAGCAATTCATGGATTTAACACTGGAAAATTTGCTAATTTAAAAGACAAATCATTTAAAAAAATAAACTGCTTTTTTTTATATCTTTAAAGAAATGAAAGAAATATATATAAACATCCCATTATTTAAGAACGAAACTAAAAACAGCTTTGAAATAGAGGTTGAAGGCAGTTTGGCTTTTATAGATTACAAAATATTAAACAATCAGGTTGCTTTGGTACATACCGAAGTTTCAAAAGCATTAGAAGGTCGTGGTATTGCTGCGGCATTAGTTGAAAAAACCTTAAATTATCTTAAAGAAAAGAATAAATCAATTTTACCTTTTTGTCCATATGTGTTTTCTTATATTAAAAAGCATCCCGAGTGGAAACCTATTGTAAGTAAGCAATTTAATGGCTATAATAAACTCTAAATGCATAGCGAACATTAAATTAATTATAAAACAACGAATTGCCCATATTACTTATGCCTATGGAGGATAATATTTTTTAGTAATATTATTTTGGTTATCATGGATTGCCTTTACGACTAGTTGGAATGACAATTAAAACAATAAATTAAAAAATTAATACCATGAAAGATTTTGAAACATTAAGTGAAGCGATGAATGCGCTTCGAGAAGAGGGTTATGTAGAAGACTTTAACCTAAAACAGAACTGTTTAGAATGTAGAGATGGCAAGTATAAAGTATTTCATAATGAGTTTAAAATTGACAATTTTTTTCGATTTGAAGGCATGAGTGACCCTGGAGATTCGAGTATTTTATACGCTATTTCTTCAGAAAAGTATCATTTAAAAGGGCAATTAGTAAATGGCTATGGTATTTATACCGATGCTATTACCAATGAAATGCTAAATAAATTGAAAACACATTAAAAACAATTTCCTGTGGACTATTAAAAAAGATTAATTGATGGCCATTTTACATAATGGCAAATTATAGCTACAAATGATTTCCTTTTAAAAATAGAATTCCAAATCCACGAGAATTGAATATTTCAATTTTTCTTGACACAAGTACTAAAGTTTATTTAGTTTACAGAACTTACTGGGATATTTTACAAGTATAGAATTATAGCTTACGAATTAATTAAAACTAAATCGCAAATTGGTTTTTACATAATTGTTGACGATATAGACCTAAAGGCACTATATCTACAATTATGATAAAATAGACAGCTATACACCAATTTGCTACATAAACAATTTGTACTATAATGTTCTGCGTTATGTAACTTGAGCTTTGGTTACGTCATAAAAGGGAAGGTCTAGTAGATCTTTTATTTTTTGAGCGAGTTGTGGCGGTGGCAAAGTTGTTACTACAGTTTCTTTAAAAAATTTATTCTCAAAAGCTTCTTTACGATGTTAATGGAACACTTTTTATGCGACGACGTAGGAGGAAAGCGTAATGTGTGTGGAATGGATTAATCTTATACAATTCAAGTTTATTTAAAAAGTTGATTAACATTTGTTTTAAACAATTTCCCAATAGGCACCATATAATCCTCAATAAAAATTCTATTGCCTTCTATACTTTTTATGTGCTTTTTAGATACTGCAAACGATTTATGAACTTGAATAAAATCATTATTTGAAAGCAATTGTATCGTGTCAGATATTTTTTCGCGAATACTTATAGTATTGTTTGTAGTAACCACTTTGGTGTAATTTCCTGAAGCTTCAATAAATAGTATGGTATCTAAATCTACTTGAATATGACTATTACTTTGTTTTAAAAAAATTGATTGCTCTTCAGGTTCTAAGTTTTCTTTACTCTCTTTTTTTGTAGTATTTGTTTTAGAAGCTGTTACTTTGTTTATAGCACTTAAAAAGCGTTCAAAACTAAATGGTTTTAATAAATAATCCACGGCATTCACCTCGAAGGCATCTAAAGCATATTGGTCGTACGCGGTCGAGAAAATAATCTGTGGCATTTCGTCTAATTTTCTCAACACATCG
>JAUIAA010000184.1 GCA_030425715.1 Bacteroidia bacterium
CTTGGAAGTAAAAAACACCTTATCTTAAGATTAGATGGGGTTAAAAATATAGTTTGTTTCGAATATTTTTATTTGAGATGGTATAGTGCATAAGGAGTAGCGTGAGAAACTACTCCTTGCTATACTACCAAAATCCTTAAAGTTTCCATTTATTTTAATAAGTTTCTTATGTTTGTTTGAATTATCATGAAAACAAACCACTTCAAATAAATAAATTTTGAGCACTTTTTTAATTTTCTTTGTCATTGCAGTTTACTTCGGATTAATAATGACTATTTCTTATTTGACATCGAGAAATAGGAGTGATGAATCTTTTTTTACTGGTGATAGAAAATCACCATGGTTTTTAGTGGCTTTTGGTATGGTGGGTGCCGCACTTTCAGGAGTTACCTTTGTTTCTGTTCCAGGAATGGTAGCAAATAACAGTTTCTATTTCTTCCAATTTATTTTAGGAAATATAGTAGGATATTTATTCATAACTTTTGTTTTGATTCCTCTTTATTATAAGTTGCGATTGGTCTCTATTTATGGATATTTAAAAGATAGATTTGGAGTAAGTACTTATAAAACAGGATATTTTTTCTTGTTTCTCAATCATTTGGAGCGGCATTACGTCTGTTACTTGCTGCAAAAATCTTGCAATTTGCATTTTTCGATAAACTGCAAATTCCCTTTTTTCTAACCGTAATCATCATTTTATTATTGGTTTGGTTGTATACCAACAAATCAGGAATTAAAACGATAGTTTGGACAGATACTTTACAAACTATATTCTTGATTTTGGGTGCGGTAATGACAATTTATGCCATAATAACCAATTTAAATTTTACATTTTCTGATACCATAACAGAAATTTCTACACATCCATTTTTTGATGTTTTTAATTGGGAGGCCAAAAGCGGAAATAATTTTTATAAACAATTTATTGCAGGAATTTTAATTGCCATAGCCATGATGGGGTTAGATCAAAATATGATGCAAAAAACATTGACCTGTAAAAACCAATGGGATGCTCAGAAAAACACATTAACCTTTAGTTTGATACTAGCGGTTACCCAATTTTTATTTTTAGGTTTAGGAATATTGCTTTACATCTATGCTCAAGAAAAAGGAATTACTTTGCAAAGAGATGTTAACGGTATTTATTTAGATACAGATACACTATTCCCTAATTTGGCCATAAACCATTTAGGTATAATTGCGGGAGTTAGTTTTTTATTGGGTATTATAGCAGCATCCTTTTCTAGTGTAGATTCAGCTCTAACTGCCCTTACTACCTCATTTACGTATGATTTTTTAGATATATCACACAAATCAAGTAAGGATAAAAAGAAAATAAAAAATAGAGTACTATTTGGATTTTCTTGTATTGTATTTATTATTATCATGGGGTTTGCAAATAGTAGAGGCGATGTAATTTCTATTATTTTTAAAGTGGCAGGGTATACCTATGGTCCATTATTAGGTTTGTATTTATTGGGTATGTTTACTAAAATTAATCTAAAAGATAAATGGGTACCAATCATTTGTGTTGCAGCACCTTTTTGCACCTATTTTTTGAGTGTTTATCTAAAAAATGCTTTTAATTTTGATTTCGGATTTATAAATATTGCAGTAAATGCTGGATTGACAATGCTAGGATTGTTAATTTTGAGAAAAAATAATTGATATGATAGAACGACCAACTACAGAACAATCCTCAAATTATGACCATTTGGAACATATGAGTATTAGTGAATTGCTCACCAATATGAATAATGAAGATAAAAAAGTTCCAGATGCGGTAGAAAAAGCCATTCCTCAAATTGAAGCTTTGGTGGCTCAAATTGTAAAAAAGTTTGAGTTGGGAGGTAGACTGTTTTATATAGGCGCAGGAACCAGTGGAAGACTTGGTGTGTTAGATGCCTCTGAATGCCCACCAACCTTTGGTGTGCCAGAAGATTGGGTGATAGGTTTAATTGCAGGTGGAGATAGTGCCTTTAGAAAAGCTGTAGAGAATGCAGAGGATGATAGCGAACAATCCTGGAAAGATTTGCAAGAATACAATATTAATAAAAACGATGTGTTGGTTGGAATTGCAGCCTCAGGAGGTACGCCGTATGTGATAGGCGGACTAGAAATGGCAAATAAAAATGGAATTGTTACGGGTTGTGTAACTTGTAATTTAAACACTAAAGTTGCTACAGTAGCACAGTTTCCTATAGAAGTAGTGGTAGGTTCAGAATTTGTTACAGGTAGTACTAGAATGAAATCTGGTACAGCTCAAAAACTAGTGTTGAACATGATTACCACCTCTTTGATGATAAAATTAGGTAGAGTAGAAGGTAATAAGATGGTGGATATGCAACTAACAAATAATAAATTAGTAAAACGAGGCACATTAATGATAGCTAATGCTTTAAATATTGATGAAACCACTGCCAAAGAATTATTGTTGAGGCATAAAAGTGTTCGAAAAGCAATAAGCAACTATAAACTTTAAAATAAAGTTTTGCCTTTTATGAATAATCAAAAAAAAATATTTGGTTTGATAGGTAAAAATATAGCCTATTCGTTTTCGCGTAATTATTTTAATAAAAAATTTAAAAAATTAGGTTTAAAAGACTACTCTTATGTGAATTTTGATATTCTTGAAATTGAAAATTTTTCAAATATTTTTATGGAGAATAACAGTACTTTGGGAGGGATGAATGTTACCATTCCATATAAAGAAGCTGTAATCCCGTATTTGGATGAATTGGATACCGATGCAAAAAAAATTGGAGCCGTCAACACCATAAAAATATTGCCTAATGGCAGAACAAAGGGATATAATACTGATGTTTATGGGTTTGAAAATGCTTTAAAACCTTTGCTAAAAGGCAATGAAACACACGCGCTTATTTTAGGTACCGGTGGCGCTTCAAAGGCTATAGCTTTTGTTTTGAAAAAATTAAATATTTCCTACTTATACGTTTCAAGAACACCCAAAAATAGTAAAACAATAAGTTATTCCGCTTTAAGCGAATCTATAATAAAAACACACACATTAATTGTAAACTCTACACCCTTAGGTACACACCCAAATATAAAGGATTGTCCACAAATTCCCTACCAATTTTTGAGAGAAGGGCATGTACTATTCGATTTGATTTATAACCCAGCTATCACTGCATTTTTGGACAAAGGAAGGCAAAAAGGTACAGCGATAAAAAATGGTGAACAAATGTTAGAATTGCAAGCCGAAAAAGCTTGGGAAATCTGGAATAATTAGCCATTGATAGCACAGTGCATAAAAATTAGTCGCAATCTATTTGTAAACATAGTTTTGCGATTTGATTAGCTATTAGTATATTTCGAGACTTTTAAAATTGAATTTAGGAACCTTAAACATTAAAAAATGTTAGACGAGAATATTGAGAAATTATCTTCTGAGAAAGAAGGCGAAGAAACGAAAAGTTTGAAGAACACCAACCCTTCAAATGAAACGGAAAAAGTAGAAGTTAAGAATGTAGAAGAAAAATCATCTGAAAAAGAGGAAGATACAGCTCAAGAGGTGGGAGATGTTAACGAAGCAACTAGCAAAGAGAATATAGCAAAAGAGAAGCAGAAAGTAGAAAAAACGGAAGAAGTTGAGACTGTAAAAGAAGTTGAAGAGGTTGGAGGTGCAACCAATGAAGAAGATGTAGTGAAAGAGGAAAGAGAAGAGCAGAAGGTTGAGAAAACCGAAAAAGTGGAAGAAATTAAGATTCCCATAATAGATTATGCCAAAATGGAATTGGATGAATTGGTTGGGTCTATGCAATTGTTGTTGAATAATTATCCTATTCAAAAAATAAAAGATCAATTCGAAACGCTTAGAAAAGATTTCACCAAAAAATTTAAAGGTTTTGTTGCGGAGAAAAAGGCTGCATTTTTGGCAGATGGAGGAGAAGAAGCTAATTTTTCATTTACTTCTATAGCAAAAAACGACTTTAATGCTTTGGTTAAAGAATTCAAACAAAAAAGACAACAATACTATAGAGAATTAGAAAGGTCACAACAAGAAAACCTAGACAAAAGGTTGCAGCTAATTGATAAAATTAAAGATTTGATTGATAATGCTGAAGCTTCAACCATGTATAAAAAGTTTCGCGAGCTTCAGGAAGAATGGCGTAATATTGGTCAAATTCCGCATGCAAAATACAATGATGTTTGGAAAACTTACCACCATCATGTAGAAAGATTTTATGATTTATTGCATTTAAACAATGACTTTAGAGACTTAGATTTTAAGCATAATTTAGAAGAGAAAACCAAATTGGTTGAAAAAGCAGAAGCCCTTGCTGAAGATAAGGATGTGCACCATGCGTTTAAAGAATTGCAAATTTTACACAGACTATGGAAAGAGGATATTGGGCCAGTTGCAAGAGAATTTAGAGAAGATGTTTGGAATAGATTTAGCGAGGCTACCAAAAAAATACATAACAAACGCCAAGAACTACAAGATCAACTAGAGTCAAAATACTTAGAGAATGTTGATTTAAAATTGGCGGTTATTGAAAAAATTAAAAATGTTAGTATAGAAAACATTACTTCGCATAAAGCTTGGCAAGATAAAATTAATGAACTGGAAAAGCTAAGAGATGAGTTTTTTGCGGTAGGAAGAGTTCCAAAATCAAAGAATGAATAAATTTGGCAAAAATTTAAAGATGCCACAAAGTCATTTAACAAAGCCAAAAACAATTTCTATAAAAGCATAAAAAAAGACCAGCTGGATAATTTAGATAAAAAAATGAAGTTGGTTGAACAGGCAGAATCTTTGAAAGATAGTGAAGACTGGGATACTGTAACAGAGGTGTTTAAAAGAATTCAATCGGAATGGAAAAAAATTGGGCACGTGCCTAGAAAAGATTCTGA
>JAUIAA010000185.1 GCA_030425715.1 Bacteroidia bacterium
TTTTAATTCCAATTTAATTAAACAACTACTCAACTATCAAAATGAAAATTATAGTATTGCGGAAGCCTTGATGTACGCCAAACATGATTTTTCGTCGGTACAAAGATTGTTTATTTACAATTTAGGAGACCCTGCTATGAAACTGGCATACCCTAAACCCAATATTCAAATAACTAAAATAAACGATAAAGACCTACTGCAATCACCAGACACCTTAAAAGCATTGTCTCATATCAAATTAGAAGGTATCATTACCGATGAAAATAATAGTATTTTAAATAATTATTCAGGCACCTTATCGGCAACCATCTATGATAAACCCTTGGATAAAACCACCTTAGACAATGATAATTTTGGTAGAAAAATGCAATTTACAGCTATTGAAAGTAAAATATTTAGAGGAAGAGCAGCTATAAATAATGGCGCTTTTAGTTTTGATTTTATTGTACCTAAAGATATTAGAATTGCATATGGTAATGCAAAAATAAGTCTCTATGCTGAAAATCAATCTGAAGATAAAGGTGGATACAATACCCAAATAAAAATTGGAGGCATTGACCCAAATGCTCCTATTGACAATGAAGGTCCTTTGATAAGTTTGTTTATGAATGATGAATCTTTTGTTGATGGTGGAAATACAAACCAATCTCCAATAATTTATGCTGTACTAGAAGACAATTCTGGAATTAATACTTCAATCACAGCCGTTGACCATGATATTATTGCTATTTTAGATGGAGATGAGGCCAATCCAATTATTTTAAATGATTATTACGAAACCGAGTTAAACAACTATAAAAAGGGCAAAGTAAAGTATCCTTTACGAAATTTAGAGCCTGGTTTACACACTATTAAATTTAAATGTTGGGACACGTACAATAATCCATCGGAATCTACGTTAAGTTTTATTGTAGTTGACAATAACAATTTAGTGCTAAGTAATGTATTGAATTACCCGAATCCATTTGTAAACTATACCGAATTTTTGTTCAATCACAATAAACCGAATGAATCGCTTGATGTACAAGTACAAATTTTCACCATTTCGGGAAAATTAATTAAAACCCTTAACCAATCTGTTCAAACAGATGGACTCTTATCAAGAGAAATCTCTTGGAATGGTCTTGACGATTTTGGCAATAAAATTGGTAAGGGAGTTTATATTTATAAGCTTAAAGTAAAGTCTAACTTTACCAATACCAAAGCAGAAAAAATTGAAAAATTGGTCATCTTACAGTAGTTGTTTGATAAACCCCTAGAAATTAATTCAATAAATGAAAAAGTTACCTTTTATTTGCTTAACAGTATTGTTATTTAACTCCAATATTTTTGCACAAGACGAGCCAAATCCAATTACAACAGCAGCACCATTTTTATTAATTGCACCCGATGCAAGAGCAGGTGGGATGGCCGATATAGGAGTTGCAACCTCACCTGATGCAAACTCACAACATTATAACCCATCCAAATATGTATTCTCAGAATCACAATGGCAAATTGGGTTAAACTATACTCCATGGCTTAGAAATTTAACCAATGATGTGAGCTTAACTAGTTTATTTGTTTCGAATAGAATTAATGAAAGAAGTGCTTTTGGTGCTAGTTTGACTTATTTTTCACTAGGTTCAATCGACCTTACCGATGACTCTGGAATTAGTCTTGGATCAGAAAACCCTAACGAATTCGCTATTGACGGATCTTATTCGCTTAGATTGAGCGATTATTTTTCTATGGCGGTTGCACTTCGATATATTCATTCAGATTTAGCCATTAATGTAGACAATTCAGATATACAAACCGTCAATACTTTTGCGGTAGACATCGCAGGTTATTACCAAGGGGAAGAAAAAAATTATGGCTCATTTAACGGTCGTTGGAGAGGTGGTTTCAATATATCAAATATTGGTCCAAAAGTACAAATGGTAGTTGGTGGCGATGAAAACTTTATTCCAACTAACTTAAAATTAGGTGGTGGTTTTGACTTTATTTTAGACAATGTAAATACCATTACTGCTAACTTAGAATTCAATAAATTATTAGTACCAACACCTCCAATTGTAGACAATGCTACTGGGGAGATTATTGCAGGAAAAGACGATAATGTAAATTTTGCCAAAGGGATGATTCAATCATTTTACGATGCTCCAGGTGGGTTTAGTGAAGAATTAGAAGAAATTGCTTACGGAATTGGTGCTGAGTATATGTATGACAAAACCTTTGCGGTTAGGGCAGGATATTTTCACGAAAGCCCAAATAAAGGAAACAGACAGTTTTTCTCTGTAGGTGCTGGATTTAGATTTAGAAGTACTACCTTAGACCTATCTTATTTAATCAATACATCGGATGTGAATAATCCATTAGAAAGTACCTTGCGGTTCTCTTTAGCCATTAATTTAGGCGATGTATATGAATATTTTTAGGAAATGAAGCCCTTACAAGTTACCTCCAATTTTACAGTTTACGAACAAGTAGAAGAATTGCCTCATGATTTAAAGCAACTTTACCAAAAAGCCGTTTTAGCCAGAACAAACGCTTATGCGCCCTATTCAAAATTTAGTGTTGGGGCTGCTTTACTTTTAGAAAACGGACAAATCATTACAGGAAACAACCAAGAAAATGCAGCCTATCCCTCTGGTATGTGCGCAGAAAGAGTGGCCATTTGGTATGCATCCTCACAATATCCCAATGTGGCGATTAAAAAAATATTTATAACCGCCATTTCTTCAAAAAATAAGGTTACAAAGCCCGTTGCACCTTGCGGAGCCTGCCGGCAAGTAATTTCAGAATATGAGTGCAAACAAAAACAAAATATTGAAATTTACTTTACTGGTGAAACTGGTGCGATTATAAAGGCCAATTCTATAAATGATTTATTACCTTTAGCCTTTGACAATACCTTATTATATGTTACATGAAAAAAGACATTGAAAATCGAGAAGATTTGTATCTTATAGTTAGCGATTTTTACAAAAAACTACTTGTTGACAAAGATTTAAAACATTTTTTTGAAAAATTTCACCATAAAGATGTGCTAGAACATCACCTTCAAGTATTGGTTGATTTTTGGGATAATATAGTTTTTTATTCTGGTACCTACCAAAGAAATGCTATGCAACCACATTTAATTCTCAACCAAGAAAAACCTTTTGAAGCTATTCATTTTACAACATGGTTAAAGCATTTTCATCAATCCATAGATAAGAACTTCGAAGGCCAAAACGCTGAGGTTGCCAAAAATAGAGCTCGATCTATCGCTACTGTTATGCAATTAAAAATAATGGAGCAATAATTTAATATCAATTATATGAATTCCATCATAACAGGTACAGGCAGTTATATTCCTAATATCATTAAAAAAAATATCGATTTTATTGACAAACAATTTTATGGCGATAAAAATGAACCTTTTGACTCTTCTAATAAAACCATCATTGAAAAATTTAAAGCCATAACCGGTATTGATGAACGCAGGTATTTAGAACCAGAAATGCAAAATAGTGATGCTGCAACTATTGCATCGAAAATTGCGATTGAAGAATCTGGAATAGATATAGAAACTATTGATCAAATTATTTTTGCCCACAATTTTGGGGATATACGACACAATGATAACCAATCGGATATGTTACCTAGTTTGGCTTCGAGAGTAAAACACTTACTAAGAATAAAAAATCCAAACTGTGTGGCTTATGATGTAATTTTTGGTTGCCCTGGATGGGTACAAGGTTTGATTCAAGCCGATAATTTTATCCAATCAGGCATGGCAAAAATATGCTTGGTAATTGGGGCAGAAACACTATCAAGAGTGGTAGACCCACACGATAGAGATTCTATGATTTATGCAGATGGTGCTGGTGCCTGTATTGTTGAAAAAGGAAAAGGGGAAGGAAAAGGAATTTTAAGTCATGCAGCGCAATCCTTTACTTATGATGAAGCCAGTTATTTATTTTTTGGTAAATCGAATAAAATTATTCCAAATATCAATACGCGATACATTAAGATGTATGGTAGAAAAATTTATGAATTTGCCCTAAACAATGTGCCCAATGCTATGAAATTGGCATTAGATAAAAGTGGTTTAGATATTTCTAATATCAAAAAAATATTAATCCATCAGGCCAATGAAAAAATGGATGAAGCCATTATTCATCGATTTTATCGTTTGTATAAATCTAAAGTCCCTGAGGGTATTATGCCCATGAGTATTCATAAATTAGGCAATAGTTCGGTTGCTACAGTACCTACCCTACTCGATTTGGTTTTAAAAAATAAAATTGACCAACAACAAATAAACGCTGGAGATGCCATTATATTAGCATCTGTTGGTGCTGGAATGCATATCAATGCGATAGTTTATCAATACTAATTAAGGCACCTCTACCCCTGTTGAAGCGGTATAAATTTTATACCATTGTTCAATAGTCATTTCTAAACTTAGAGCATGTACCGCATTTTTAATTCTATCTAGTTTACCTGTCCCAATTATGGGAATCATCTGTACTGGATGTTTTAACAACCAGCAATAAACTACCATATCTAAAAACGGCACCTCCATTTCAGCTCCCACTTCTTCTAAAGTTTTTAGCAGCCTAATTCCTTTTTTATTTCTAGGATTTAATATATTACCACCAGACAAAGGTGACCATGCCATGGGTTTGATTTTCTCTTTAAGAAAGAAATCTATATTGCCATTTTTAAAGTGCTCCAAACAATATGGTGAAATTTCTACCTGATTGGTAACGAGTGGCTCTTCTACGTAAGTACTTAGCATTTCAAATTGTTCTTTGGTATAATTGGAAACTCCAAAATACCTAACTTTACCTTCTTTTTTTAAATCTTGAAATGCTC
>JAUIAA010000186.1 GCA_030425715.1 Bacteroidia bacterium
GCTTTACCTTGTAATGTAAAGTTTATGATAGAAGGCGAAGAAGAAGTCGGCTCTTCTAGTTTAGACGCTTTTGTAAAAGAAAATAAAGAAAAGTTAAAAAACGATGTTATTCTCATTTCCGATACTGGAATGATTAGCAACCAACAACCTTCTATAACTACTGGCCTACGTGGTTTAAGCTACGTTGAAGTAGAAGTTACTGGGCCAAACAGAGATTTACATTCTGGTTTATATGGAGGAGCAGTTGCAAATCCTATCAACATATTAGCCAAAATGATAGCTTCTTTGCACGATGAAAATAACCATATTACCATTCCTGGGTTTTACGATCGAGTTGTTAACGCTACAGCGGAAGAAAGAACGGAAATGGCAAAAGCTCCTTTCTCTTTAGAAGATTATAAAAATGCTTTGGATATTGATGAAGTTTATGGCGAAAAGGGCTATACTACCAATGAGCGAAATTCCATCCGACCAACTTTAGATGTTAATGGAATTTGGGGAGGCTATATTGGTGAAGGAGCCAAAACAGTAATTGCTTCAAAAGCCTATGCCAAAATATCCATGCGATTGGTACCTGATCAAGATTGGGAAGAAATTACAAAACTTTTTCAAGAACATTTTGAAAAAATTGCACCAAAATCGGTTAAAGTTAAAGTTACCCCACACCATGGTGGAAAAGCTTATGTTACCCCAATAAATCATATTGGTTATCTAGCTGCGAACAAGGCATATACCAAAACTTTTGGTATACCTGCCATTCCACAAAGATCAGGAGGAAGCATCCCAATTGTTGCGCTTTTTGAACAAGAATTAAAGAGTAAAAGTATTTTAATGGGCTTTGGTTTAGACAGTGACGCCATTCATTCTCCAAACGAACATTTTGGTATTTTTAATTACCTAAAAGGAATTGAAACCATTCCTTATTTCTACAAATATTATACGGATTTATGCCTTAAAAATTAAATCTGTTATTATTAAATTGATACTTAGCAATTTAATTTTAACAAAACTTTAGTATAACACTTGTTCACTTTGAACAACATATAGTGTGATATTTACGTTGCATTTTATTAAACCTCCTTTATCATGATCAAAAATTTCTTTTGGATGTGCTCTGGCGCTGACCCCGATTTATTACAAGAAAGTCCAAAATCTGAACAAATTAAATATGCTGGTATAGGCGGTACTGTATTTTTTACTGCGGTTATGGCATTTATTTCTAGTGCTTATGCGCTATATACAGTTTTTGACAGCGTTTATGCAGCCATAGGTTTTGGTTTGATCTGGGGGCTTCTAATTTTTAATTTAGATCGATTTATTGTTTCCACCATTAAAAAACAAAATAATTTTTGGCGAGAATTTTTACAAGCCACGCCAAGGCTGATTTTAGCGGTGATTATTGCAGTTGTAATTTCCAAACCATTGGAAATGAAAATTTTTGAAAAAGAAATTAACCAAGTACTTCTAGAACAAAAAAACCAACTCACTCTAAATAACAAAGACCAAATTGCAGCACAATTTACTGGTGAAATAGATCGGATAAATGGAGAAATAACAAATTTGAAAACTGAAATTTCTGATAAAGAAACGGAAGTAAATAATTTATACAATACCTATATCGCTGAGGCGGAAGGAACACAAGGTACCATGAAACTGGGCAAAGGGCCAGTATATAAAGAAAAACGAGAAAAGCATGATGCCATGCTACAAGACTTACAGCAACTAAAAACGGAAAACAACGTAAAAATAAAAGAAAAAGAAACTGTATTAGCAGAGTTAAGGATAAAACAAAAAGAACAAGAAGCCAATACCCAGCCTATTATAGATGGCTTTGATGGCTTAATGGCAAGAATTAATGCCTTAGGCAAATTGGCCTGGTTTCCTTCATTTTTTATTTTACTATTATTTTTAGCCATTGAAACTGCCCCTGTTTTAGCAAAACTACTAGCTCCAAGAGGTGCTTACGATTTAAAATTTGACGAACAAGAAGATGCTTTAAAAATTTGGGTTACACAGCAAAAAAACCAAAGAGCAGCGATGCTACAAACCGATACCAATTTAAATGAAAAAGTTTATTACGACGTTGCCGAAGATGAAGAAATTTACAATTACAAAAAACAGAAGGCAAAAGACTTGTTAAAATTACAATCGGATAAATTTTATAAAAAACAAAGTGATATTTTAGCATAAAATCACTGCTACATGTCCTACATTTTAGAAACCGAAAGATTGCTTATTTGTAAAGCAACCATTGAGGATGCTCCCTTCTACTTTGAATTAATGAATGATTCCTCTTGGATAGAAAATATAGGTGATAGAGGTATTACCAACCTAAAAGATGCCGAAAATTATATTGTAGATAAATTTCAAAAACACTACCAAGATTATGGTTTTGGTTTTTACACTGTTAAGTTAAAAACAGACTTAACTAATATTGGGATGAGTGGTTTGGTAAAAAGGGATTTTCTAGAACATGTAGATATTGGTTATGGATTTTTACCACAATACACGGGTAAAGGTTATGCTTTTGAAGCAACCAAAGCAGTATTTGACTATGGTAAAAACACTTTAAATATTAATCCTATAATTGCCATTGTAAATGGTACCAATACCGCCTCTCAAAAATTATTAAATAAACTTGGTCTTACTTTTGAAAAGTGGGTACAGTTACCAGAGGAGGACAAAAAAATTCAATACTTTAGTTAAATATTATTTACAATCATTCTAAATACTATTTTTTGCTACTTTTGCTAAAATATTTTTTAGAATGAAATTTACCAACAGAAGTATCCACAGAGACTTTGCCTATTTTTATGTAGGATTGATTATCGCTTTTTCCTTTTCAGGAATTATTTTAAACCATCGTCAAGATTGGTATCCTATGGATTACACCTACGAATCTGAAGAAGTTTCTCTTGAAATTCCAAGTGATAAAAAACTTTTAAATGATGAAGCATATCTAAAAGAAGCAACTAAAATATGGAAAGTAGATGGCAAGTTTGATGGTGCTAGGCTACGAGATGGTAAATTGCGCGTTTATTTTAAAGACAATATTATTGCCGATGTTGATGCTAACACAGGAAAAGGTATTTTAGAATACAAACGTAGAACTCCCATAATTGGGCATACCATGTACCTGCATAAAACTACAAATAAATCTTGGATTTGGTATTCTGATATTTTTGGTGCTGCCATGTTGGTTATTGCCATAACAGGAATGCTTATCCCTGCAGGTAAAAACGGTTTTAAAAAACGGGGTTGGAAATTGGCGTTAGCTGGTTTACTATTTCCGTTATTATTTTTAATCTTTTTGGCCTAATAATTAACTTTACGGTTGGATTTTAAAACCTAATTGGTTAAATTTAATCAAATTTTAACCATGGATTTTATCGCAATTATTGATGAGAGTTTTATTCGTGAAAACACTAATTTTTCACAACTGATAGAGCTTATCAAAAAAGAATTTTCCAACCCAAGTCTTTTAGTTCCGCAACGGCACCATCACGATTTTCCCAACCCAGAAATTGGAGCAGACTCTACCTTGCTTTTAATGCCAGCATGGAATCCAGGTAAGGAAGCAGGTGTAAAAGTTGTTACGGTAAGCCCAGAAAATAGTCAGTTTGATTTACCTTCTATCCAAGGCACTTATATTTATTTAGACGCAAAAAACGGATCGCTAAAAGGCATTTTAGATGCCAAAGAGTTAACCGTAAAACGAACTGCTGCTACATCTGCTTTAGCTTCCTCTTTTTTATCTAAAAAAAATGCTTCTTCCTTATTAATGATTGGTACTGGTGCATTATCTACCAATTTAATCAAAGCACATGCCAGTATACGACCCATACAAAAAGTATTTGTTTGGGGAAGAAGTTTTAAAAAAGCGCAGCAAATTTGTGCACAATTACAAAATGAGAATTTTGACCTTACTCCTATCAAAAGCATTGAAGAAAAAATAAGTGAGGTAGACATTATTTCCTGCGCAACACTCTCAAAAAAACCCTTAGTATTAGGCAAATATTTAAAAGCCGGGCAGTTTGTTGATTTGGTTGGTGCTTATAAAAAAGACATGCGGGAGGCCGATGATGAAACCATTTTAAAAAGTAAAATTTATGTAGATACTTATGGAGGATTGATGGAAAGTGGAGACATGGCAATCCCAATTGAAAAGGGTATTTTAAAAGAATCTGATATTCAAGCGGATTTGTTTGAATTGTGCAAAGAGCCAAAAAAAGGCAGAAAAAATAAAGAAGAAATTATCGTTTTTAAATCCGTTGGGCATGCTTTAGAAGATCTCGTGGCAGCTGGTTATTATTACCAAAAACATAAAAACAACCAACCTTTTATTGAAAAATGAAAAGTACTTATCAAAATATTATAAAAAATAAAGAATTTAATCCTCCAAAAGATTGGCTTCAAATTAAAACCATAGACATGCATACAGGTGGAGAGCCCCTACGGGTAATCTTAAGCGGTTTTCCTGAGTTAAAAGGCACTTCGGTTTTAGGGTATCGTAAATATTGCAAAGAGAATTTTGATTACCTACGGACCGCCTTGATGTTTGAACCTCGCGGTCATGCAGATATGTATGGCTGTATTTTAACTCCTGCCAATGATGAGGAAGGTGACTTTGGTATTATTTTTCTACATAACGAAGGTTACTCCACTATGTGTGGTCATGCAATCATAGCCATCTCTACTTTGGCAGTACAAATGAATTGGATAGCTGTAAAAGAAGGAGAAAATATATTAAAAATTGATGCACCCTGCGGCAGAATCACTTCGT